>NZ_QQAY01000040.1 GCF_003350505.1 Falsibacillus pallidus | reverse complement strand
GGAGAGCGCATCACGACAGACGACAAGATCGTCTCCATCAACCCGGCAAACAAAGAAGAATTGATTGGACGCGTGTCCAAAGCCAATAAAGATTTAGCAGAAAAAGCGATGAACACCGCTTATGAAACATTCCAGACATGGCGCAAATTCAAGCCTGAATCCCGTGCGGACATCCTGTTCCGTGCCGCAGCGATCATCCGCCGCCGCAAGCATGAATTCTCCGCGCTATTGACGAAAGAAGCAGGAAAGCCTTGGAACGAAGCCGATGCTGACACAGCGGAAGCGATCGACTTCCTGGAGTTCTATGCGCGTCAAATGCTTCAAATCAAAGACGGCGTGAAAGTGGAAAGCCGCCCGGGCGAATACAACCGCTACGGCTACATTCCATTGGGCGTTGGCATCGTCATCTCCCCTTGGAACTTCCCGTTTGCAATCATGGCAGGAACTACGGTTGCGGCCATCGTAACAGGAAACACGGTTCTCTTGAAGCCGGCATCTACGACTCCAGTCGTGGCAGCGAAATTCGTTGAGGTCATGGAAGAAGCAGGCCTTCCGAAAGGCGTCTTGAACTATGTACCGGGAAGCGGTGCGGAAGTGGGCGACTATTTGGTCGATCATCCGAAGACACGCTTCATCTCCTTCACAGGATCCCGCGACGTCGGTGTCCGCATCTATGAGCGTGCGTCCAAAGTGAACGAAGGCCAAATCTGGCTGAAGCGCGTTATCGCAGAAATGGGCGGAAAAGATACGATTGTCGTTGACAGCGATTCAGATCTTGAGTTGGCAGCGAAGTCCATCGTGGCTTCTTCATTCGGATTCTCCGGCCAAAAATGTTCTGCGTGCTCACGCGCAATCGTCTTGGAAGATGTCTACGATACGGTTCTAGACCGTGTTGTTGAATTGACGAAGGAATTGACAGTCGGCAACCCGGTCGACCGCTCCAACTTCATGGGTCCTGTCATTGACCAGGCGGCGTTTGACAAGATCATGAGCTACGTGGAAATCGGCAAAGAAGAAGGGCGCTTGATGGCAGGAGGAGAAGGCGACAACTCCACTGGCTTCTTCGTACAGCCAACGATCTTTGCAGACTTGAAGCGTGAAGACCGTCTGATGAAAGAAGAAATCTTCGGACCGGTTGTGGCATTTGCGAAAGCGAAGGACTTCACGGAAGCGATCGAAATCGCCAACGACACAGACTACGGCTTGACGGGTGCAGTCATCACGAACAACCGCGCACACATCGACCAGGCGAAGGAAGACTTCCATGTCGG
>NZ_QQAY01000039.1 GCF_003350505.1 Falsibacillus pallidus | reverse complement strand
TGAAGTTAGTATAAAAAGTGGACACAGGTAGTGGCGTCATGTTTAAATCTATACAACTATAAAAAGGGCGTGTATAAACGTGGCGAAAGATCAGAAAAAGTTCCCAGCAGAATTTAGAGAATATGTGTGTAAATTAATTGAGTTAGATGGGCGGAAGCTTGTGGATGTAAGCAAAGAACTTAATATTTCCTATAGTACACTTCAGAAATGGCTTGGCTCTTATCGTAAAAAGCGAAATCAGGCAGAAAAAGAGAAACAAAGCCAGTATCTTACGGCTTCTGAATACAAAGAATTGTATGAAGCAGAAAGACAGAAGAAACTAGATCTGGAAGAGGAGAACGCCATTTTAAAAAAGGCTATGCACATCTTCACGCAAGAAAAGAAGTAAGGTTTGAATTTATTTTTCAAAATAAAAACGACCATACCGTTGTGAAGATGTGCGAAGTTTTGAATGTTTCTACTTCTGGCTATTACGCTTGGGAAAAAAGACTGGATCAGGAAGAAACGGAGAGGCAACGCTGGAGACGTCTTCTTGACGAGCGAATTCGTTTTCATTTCCACGATAACCTGGGGACGTATGGAAGTCCGAGAATCTATCGAAAGCTGATCGAGGTGGATCATATACAAGTCTCACTTAAGACCGTGACGAACCGTATGAGAGAGATGGGCTTATATGCGACACCGCCAACTCGATACATTCAGACCACGGATTCTGATCACCAGCAGCTTGTGTACAAAAATGAGTTGAATCGGAAATTTAAGCCTGAAGAACCGAATCGTGTCTGGGCAACGGATATCACTTATATTCATACAGGGGAGGGATTTCTTTATTTAAATCCAGTATTAGACCTGTTTTCCCGTCAGGTGATTAGCTATAGCATAGATGATCGTATGGACGCCGAATTGCCGTTAAAAGCATTAAAAGAAGCTCTAGAAATTCGCCAGCCCGCTGAGGGATGGATCCACCATTCGGACCGGGGAAGTGTGTATTGTTCAAAAAAATATATTAAAGCCTTAGAGGATGCCAAAGCGACCATCAGTATGAGTCGGAAAGCAACCCCTTATGATAACGCTTGTGTAGAATCGTTTTTCGCTTCTCTTAAAAAAGAGTATTTGTACAAGTTTGTGTTTAAGACAAAAGCAGAAGCCATCGGGGCCATTAAGTTTTATATTCAATTTTATAATCGTAAAAGGATTCACTCGACATTAGAATACGCCACTCCGATTGAGTATGAAAAGGCGTATAAAGAGGCACAGCGTTTAAACGCCACTGAGGAGAAATTGCCCTCTGCCTGAAGGAACCATTGTTTTTCAAATGGTTCCTTCAGGCAGAGGCCTCCAAGCGGAGTGAAAACGAAGCGCGGAAGAAAAAAAGTACGCCATTTACTTGCATATAAGTGTCTACTTTATTGACAGAAGTCCA
>NZ_QQAY01000038.1 GCF_003350505.1 Falsibacillus pallidus | reverse complement strand
CCATAGCCGTCAAGTTAAGCGAAAAGGTGTAAATATTGGGTGAAATCCGTTATCCTTCCATAAAGAAATCTTTATGAAAGGATGACTTTTATGGATTTTCGTAATGATATTCGTCCCCTAGCCAAAAGTCTAAATCAGTTAATTTCTGTCCCAACTATTCGCGATTTGGCAAAAGAGACGGGTTTTGTGAAAAGGCTGCGTAAATTTAGACCAGAAGATTTTTTTCTGCTATGTACATTATTAGATAAGTCCGTTGGCAGTGAAAGTTTATCCACCTTATGCGCTACCTTATCGACTTTTTCTTTTACTCACCTGTCCAAACAAGGGCTAGATCAACGATTTACACCCAACGCTGTGAGTTTTCTCAAACGGCTTTTTTTCTCACTTGTGGCTGAACAAGAAGGATTTACGCATCCTTTGGAATTAGAACGTTTATTTTCCCGCATTCTCATTAAGGATTCGACTTCCTTCCAGTTGCCAGGTGATTACTCCATGTATCCTGGATCTCATGGGTCCGGGGTCAAGATACAACTAGAATATGAATTGTATAAGGGCCAGCTATTTCAAACCGCCATTGATCCCGGAACCTCCAGTGATCGTAAGTCGGCATCGGCATCTGAAAACCACCTTCAGCCAGGTGATCTATGCCTAAGGGATATCGGGTATTATTCCGCCGAGAATCTCATTGGGATTCATCAAAAAGGAGCTTATTATCTTTCTAGGATTCCAGCCAATACAACACTATGGAAACAGGACAATGAAGGGGGATGGATAAAGATTGAACCCTTAGAAGAAATCAAGAAGGTTCCACCTGGAGAAGTCATTGAATTCCCATCTCTCCGAGTTGGAAAATGGACGAAAAGGCCATTGATGGCAAGGGTGATTATACAAAAGCTCACCCGCGACCAACAAAAAAAACGAGATGCCCTTTTACAAAAAAAGGGGCAGAAAGGGAAGCCCACCCAATCTGCCAAACAAAGAAACTCTATTCAAATCTTGGTCACCAATATACCACAGGATTTGATGGAAGCTCAAATGATGTACTCCCTTTATTCCTTAAGGTGGCAAATTGAAATCCTTTTTAAGACTTGGAAGTCTCTCTTTCAAATTCATGAAATCAAAGAGATGAAACAAGAACGAATGGAATGTCATTTGTACGGTACTTTGATTCGAATATTCCTCTCCACCATGCTTGCTTTTCAGTGTAGATACTATCTCTATCGGAAAGAAAGGCTTGAATGTAGTGAATATAAAAGCATCAATATAGCTCAAGAGGGAATGACTCCCTTAGCCTATTCCTTGTCCTACAGGACAAAATCGATTATGGATATTGTCGTCAGTATTTATGAATCCATATATAGGAATGGCCGTAAGGACCATCGGTTCAATCATTCCAGTGTCTTTGATATCCTTCAACTAAGCTATAAACAGACGCTCTCATAATAGTTTAGGAGTAATGTTTTTAAAAAAATACAAGGGAAGCTTTCATTCAAGTCGTCTATATATGGAAAAATTTTGAATAGTCATAGGGTTTTCTTACTATCACTGGTTTACGTACCTATTTTTTCTTGTTAA
>NZ_QQAY01000037.1 GCF_003350505.1 Falsibacillus pallidus | reverse complement strand
CCATAGCCATCAAGTTAACCATTTTTCAGGTTTTTCTAAACGATTGAGCGGGAATCCACTCGCTTTCCGCGGACGAACTGGCAAGCCTCCTCGCTTCGCTGTGGGGTCTCGCCAGCCCGTTTTTCCGCAGGAGTCTCGCAGATTCCCGCTCAATCAACTGAAATTTGGTCTAATGATAAGAATGGCCAAACCTCTCCGCTTTTTACCCACCACAAATAAACCTAGACAAAATCTAGGTTTACATTTTATGTAAACTTATGATTGAGATAATTGATCTAAGATTTCTATTGACCTGGATTTTCCGCACCTCTTTGATTTGATGCCATTTTTCTCAAGGGTTTTTCGAACCTTCTGGAATAGGCTCATCAGTGAATGTCCGCCTTTCTTTAAGGCACAAGAGATTTCCGGGAGGAACGTTTCAATAATATCTAATCCTTTAAATTCACTGAGCTGCTTTTGCTTTTTAACAAATAAGTAATAACGAATACGAAAAAGCAAGTTTTCACTTAATAAAAGAGCGATAAAACGACCATATAAAAAGCATTCAAAACGTTCTTGCTTCATCGCTTTGACATGGTCAATCTCAAAGATAGATTTCCACCCTTTGAAGACTAATTCAATTTGCCACCTTAAAGAATAAAGGGTGAACAAATCTGTTGCTTTTACCATGTTTTCTGGTATATTAGTAATTACTTTGTTGAGCACTTTGTGCTTTTTTGTTTGAGGTGTGTATTTCACGCCTCTTTTTTTTTCTTTTTTATCAAAAGAATCCATTCGTCTTTTATGTTCATCCTCATTCAAGCGATAGAGAACCAGACGAGATGGAATCATCTCCCGTTTTCCTACATAAACAGAAAGTTCCAAGTACTCTCCCTCTGCTAATTCTTCTTCATATTTCGTGATATCCAGTCTTTCGAAATCACCATTTTCCGTTTCTATATAAACTCCCGTTTGATCATGGAGACGAGAAAGAAAGAAACCCTTTCGGTTTGAAATAGCTTTTAAGTCTTGGGTGGAGAAATAACCTAAATCCCGAATACACAAATCCCCAGGCTCCACGGTGTCTTGAATTTGATAGGCAAATGATTGATCAGGTTCTTTTTGTTCTTGAAGAACAAACTGAAGAAACTCTCCCGATTTTAAATCGTACTCTAACTGAATTTTAACTCCTGAACCATGATAGCCCTTAAAGGCTTGATATTGATTAGGGGAAACCCCGAAAGAAGTAGAATCTAAAATCCGTATTCGTTGGAACAAATCCATTACCGGAAGAGATGGAAAGGACCTCTCTAATGAAAGCAGTGATCGAAAGATCTCCTTCATTAATTGGACAGCTTTCGTATTAAACCGTTGATTCAATCCCTGACCAGAAATACTTACTTGGAAGTGGGTAGAAAGGGAAGCACACATTTTGGAAAGGGAAGACCTCCCAACGTGCGCGTGGAATGCGCATAAGCTCAAAAGATGGAACCCAGTGAAGTTTCTTTCTCGCTCCACAAACCCAATTTCCTTCGCCAGTTCTTCAACCGCAGAAGAAGATATGACTTCTTTAATAGCCTCCGAAAAAGCAGCTAATTCTCGATGTAAATTCTTCATAAATAAA
>NZ_QQAY01000035.1 GCF_003350505.1 Falsibacillus pallidus | reverse complement strand
AATCGAGTAGGCGCATGAATGATTCATGCGCCTCTCACAGATCCGTACGTGCGGGTCATCGCATACGGCTCCTCCATATTATCCCCGCTGGGGATGATGTTCATTGTAAATATCCACTAAAGAGACGAGACCTTTTTCTTTGAACCATTCATTCGAGAGAGCTGTATGTACAGGTGTACATTTTGAGCTTCTCCATGAATACATCCGTATTCGAGGAAGTTCACCTTTCCACTTCCTCCTACGCAATTGTCTATGCAACTTCTTAATTTTCCGCCAACTTCTTAATTGGACTGATCTTAGCCTTCTTCGAATCCACGCATCAAACTCTTGGAAAAGTCTCTTCGAATGCCCATGCCCGAAATAATTCCCCCAACCTCTAAGATATGGGTTTAATTTGTCTTTAATCAAGCGTTCAATGTTAACCGTTTGGTTGCGTTTAGTTGTTTCCTTGACGCTTTCTTTAAATTTCTTGATGGACTTATTGGATGGTTTCATCCAGAAAGCTTGTTTGAATTCGTGTCCAAGAAATTCGAAGGGTTGTTCATAATTATTTACAATCCCAGTCTTTTCAGGATGTATAGTTAGACCCAATTCCTTTTCCAGAAATCGAGTGACAGACTTCAAGACACGTTCTGCCCCTTTTTGCGATTTACAACATATGACGAAGTCATCCGCATACCTTGTAATGCGGTGCCCTCGTTCCATCATTACTTTATCTAATGGGTGTAAGTAAATGTTCGCTAGTAAAGGGCTGATGACACCACCTTGAGGGGTTCCTTCTTCGTTCAAATGAAAGCTCCCCCCATCCATAACTCCTGCCTGAAGAAAGCTTTCTAGTAATTTAATGACACTTCCATCTATTACTTCTTCCCGGACTAGCGTCATTAACTTGTCATGGGGGATTGTATCGAAATAGGACTTCAAGTCCGCATCAATGACATAAACATACCCATCCATTAGATCCTTACGGATTTTCTCAAGTGCCATGTGCGCACTCCGTCCTGGTCTAAACCCAAAACTGCAGTCTAGAAATTCGGCTTCAAATATTGGCTCAAGAATTCTACGTGTTGCGGATTGGACTACTCGGTCTCTCACGGTTGGAATGCCTAGTGGTCGTTTTGAACCATCAGCTTTTGGGATATAAACACGTTTTACAGGTCTGGGTTTATATTTCTTCTCTCGCAGTTCCCGATGAAGGATTTGTACATTATCCTCCAGCGCACTTTCAAATGTCTTGATAGAGACTTTGTCTATCCCTTCACTTCCGCGGTTCTTTTTAACCTCTTTGAAGGCTTCCTCCAAATTTGGTATTGCCCATATTTTATCCATGAGGCTATACCACTTTCTCTTTTGTGTTTTCTTTACTCCATCACGAAAGTGTCGTTTGTCTGTTCTATCGTTCATGTTTCGTTTCTTCCTTTCAGACCGCCAGGTTTCCTAGCCCTACTTCGGCAATACCTTCGGTTTCTTTTAAGTACTACGCCCCAGATGGTTTACCCTTTTGTTCAACCCCGATTCTAAGGACTTCATCCTCATCGGTTTCTATCTGGCACATGGCGATTTCACAAATAACTTTCACTTTTCTTCCACGGTTGCGGGCTTCGCACGGAGTCCCTACCTTTTGGGTTAAGGCTCCTCTCAATAACCAGGTATTGAGTCACTTACCTTTACGACCTTTCCGGCAAGCTTATTCACTACTACCCCGGGCTCTGACTTCTCACCATTCATACTCTCATCTTGTCCATCACGGACTTGAATAAGGATTACCTATTATCGGAAACGATGAGATCTCCTTGGGTTACGTCATCGGGCTTTCCCCTGAATCCAGCCCTCCTAACTAACAGAATCCAGATGTGGTACTGGACGTTCCCTTCTTTTGCAGGGTTATCCGACTCTGCCAGCCAACATGGTTGAATTGTCGCCTGTTCCAGGTTTTGCCTTCAAGTCCTCCGCACATTTCCTCACAGACAATGCACTACCTGTCAGCTAGACACTTCCGCCACTGCGGTGTGTCAGGGACTTTCACCCATTAGTCCGATGCGCTGCCAAGCGCACAAAA
>NZ_QQAY01000034.1 GCF_003350505.1 Falsibacillus pallidus | reverse complement strand
GGTTCTTATAGGGGTCAATCGGAAGTTTTGCGCGAAAAAAGGCACAACTAGGCTGCGGTTCTAGTTGTGCCTTTTTTCCATATTTCGAATTCGATCTATCCGCAAAATTTTTGATTGCCAAGAAGAATGAAGTCGCGGACGACCGCTTATGGGGTTTTAATCTTTTTCTTTCCCCTTCTTTTTATATTCTTTTCTTTTTTTTCGACCTCCTTGAGGGGTTCCTGTTCATTTTTTCAGTGGTTTTAAGGGGATTGGACATACTTTCCCCCTCCCCAATAAAGAGGCTTTTTAAATAGCGATTCAAATTTCTTACTCTCAAGGCACATGCCCAGTAGTGACAGCTTTTAGGTGATCCTTTTTACAACCAGGACACAACGTTACGTCTCTTTTCAGAAGGACGGAGACAACCTCAAGAGTACTAAGTCCTTCGAACTTTGGTTTATACAAAGGGCTTTTGGTGAGCTTCCTACAAAGGGCAAGCTTTGTTTTCTTATTTCGATTGGCTAGTAGCCCATAATGTCTCACTTTGACAAATTTTCTTGGAAGGACATGCATGAGAAAGCGACGAACAAACTCTACACCTTTTAAAGTCACGGTTTTCTTCTGATTGTTGTTTTTATAGTCTTTTACTTGAAACGTTACGGTCTCTTTTGTTTTGGAGATAATTCGATGATTGGATATAGCGATTCGATGCGTGTAACGGCCAAGGTATTTCATCACGGCCAATGGTCCTGAAAACGTCCTTTTGGTATAGCTGTACCAATTAAGGTTGTAACACTCATCTAGTAATTTCTGAAAGATTTCAGGTTCTTCGAACTGCTTGGTTTCATTATAGAAATTCAATGAATTTTGAGCGTAATATTGTTTGAGATAGTAAAGAAATTTACCACGAAACTTTTTGGATAACACTTTTACAGGAATAAAGAATTTTTCACTAGAACTACACCACTGGTTGTGCGAGTTCAGTCCACCCGCTAATACAACGGTGTGAATATGGGGATGGTAGTGAAGATTTTGCCCCCATGTATGCAAGACGGATAAAAAACCAATCTGAGCTCCTAAATATTTTTTATCCTGAGAAAGCTCCATCAAGGTTTCGGCGACCGCTTTATACATCAAGTTATAGAGTAGTTTCTGGTTATGGTAGATGACCATGTGTAATTGTTCGGGCATGGTAAAAACCACGTGAAAATAGGGGGCAACCAGAACATCTTTCCTCCTCTGATCCACCCAAATCTCCTTGTTCACTCCTTGGCACATGGTACAGTGACGATTCCGGCAGGAATTATAGCTTATTTGAGTATGATGGCACGTATCACATTTATAAGAATGGCCACCCATGGTGGCTGTTTTACAATCTCGAATATCCCTGGCGGCTTTGAATTGTTCTTTGGAAGATTTGTAGGTTCTTTGATACTTAGGATAAAAGGTTCTAAACAGATCTTGGACATTCGTCATGTTTGATGGTTTCCTTTGGTATCTAATGGACTTTTAATGCCCATTAAGCTTTTGGAGGTCATATGCAAGTAGATCGAAGTGGTTTGAAGACGATTATGTCCAAGCATCTGTTGAATCAATACCGGTTCAACGCCACTTTCTAACGAATGTGTCGCAAAACAATGCCGTAAGGTGTGAGCTGAAATATTGAAATCCAGATTCAACTTTTCTCTAAGTTTGATGAATGTATTCTTTATCGTTTTCACATGAATATGTTCTTTAGGATTTCTCCCTGGGAAAAGCCAATCGCTGCGTTCATAGGAAACGTTTGAAAAGAAGGCTCTAAAATAGTCACGGAGCACTTCCAGTGCCGTATTAGATAGAATGGTATATCGGTTGGTATTATGTTTTGCCTGTTCGACTCGTATTCGCATAGTTTGACTACAGACATCACTGATTTTCAACTTTGCTACTTCACTTACTCGAAGGCCACTTCCATAAATTAATACGAGGATGGCCTTATGTTTTAGATTAGTAGTCGAATCTAAAAGTGCGTCTACATCTTCCCGAGAGGGAATGACCGGAAAGGACTTGGTTCTTTTCATCCTTGGAACTTTTCTGTGATTCCATTCCTTATCTAAAATATACGTATAGAAAAACTTAATCGCGGAGATATAGTTGTTAATGGTCCCCGCTGATAGACCCTTTTCTTTCTTTAAGAAAAGAATATATTGTTGGATATCTTTTTCATCCATTTCTTCAATGGGTGTGTTCCGTTCTTGTAAAAATGTGAGAAAGGCCCTCATTCCCCTCCAATAAGATTCTCGTGAGGAATCTGGGGTCCCTTTTAGTTCAAAGTATAGTTCGATCTCTTGATCATATTGTTTCATTATGGTCTGCCTCCTCCAGTTAATAGTTGATGAATACATGAATTGGAGGAGGTGCTCGACTGTTATATGTAAAAATAGGTGTGTATATTTTACACAGTATGTGTGCTATAATTTCCATTAGAAAAAGTATGTCCTTTCCTGTGAATTGTTTGGTTTTGGTCGATTAAACAATATCACAAAAGGGCATACTTTTTTGTTTTTTATTTTAAAGATTTTTAGGGTTCTAAGATTTTAAGGAGCCATCGCAGAGCGATTTCGTTCTTCT
>NZ_QQAY01000033.1 GCF_003350505.1 Falsibacillus pallidus | reverse complement strand
AAAGGTCCATCAGAGAAGGTAAAAATCCTGTAGTTGAAACTTCGTTCCCTCCAGAGTGGATCCTGAGTACGGCGGGACACGTGAAATCCCGTCGGAAGCTGGGAGGACCATCTCCCAAGGCTAAATACTCCCTAGTGACCGATAGTGAACCAGTACCGTGAGGGAAAGGTGAAAAGCACCCCGGAAGGGGAGTGAAAGAGATCCTGAAACCGTGTGCCTACAAGTAGTCAGAGCCCGTTAATGGGTGATGGCGTGCCTTTTGTAGAATGAACCGGCGAGTTACGATTACATGCAAGGTTAAGCTGATGAGGCGGAGCCGCAGCGAAAGCGAGTCTGAATAGGGCGTTTTGAGTATGTGGTCGTAGACCCGAAACCAGGTGATCTACCCATGTCCAGGGTGAAGTCCAGGTAACACTGGATGGAGGCCCGAACCCACGCACGTTGAAAAGTGCGGGGATGAGGTGTGGGTAGCGGAGAAATTCCAATCGAACCTGGAGATAGCTGGTTCTCTCCGAAATAGCTTTAGGGCTAGCCTCAACGGAAGAGTCTTGGAGGTAGAGCACTGTTTGGACTAGGGGCCCTCATCGGGTTACCGAATTCAGACAAACTCCGAATGCCAAAGACTTATCGTTGGGAGTCAGACTGCGAGTGATAAGATCCGTAGTCGAAAGGGAAACAGCCCAGACCACCAGCTAAGGTCCCCAAGTATACGTTAAGTGGAAAAGGATGTGGAGTTGCTTAGACAACCAGGATGTTGGCTTAGAAGCAGCCACCATTTAAAGAGTGCGTAATAGCTCACTGGTCGAGTGACTCTGCGCCGAAAATGTACCGGGGCTAAACGTATCACCGAAGCTGTGGATTGACACCTCTGGTGTCAGTGGTAGGAGAGCGTTCTAAGGGCGTTGAAGCTAGACCGTAAGGACTGGTGGAGCGCTTAGAAGTGAGAATGCCGGTATGAGTAGCGAAAGATGGGTGAGAATCCCATCCACCGAATGCCTAAGGTTTCCTGAGGAAGGCTCGTCCGCTCAGGGTTAGTCGGGACCTAAGCCGAGGCCGAAAGGCGTAGGCGATGGATAACAGGTTGATATTCCTGTACCACCTCTTGATCGTTTGAGCAATGGGGGGACGCAGAAGGATAGGGTAAGCGCGCTGTTGGATATGCGCGTCTAAGCAGCAAGGCTGATGATGAGGCAAATCCTTGTCATCGTAAGGCTGAGCTGTGACAGCGAGGGAAATTTAGTACCGAAGTTCCTGATTTCACACTGCCTAGAAAAGCCTCTAGCAAGATCAATGGTGCCCGTACCGCAAACCGACACAGGTAGGCGAGGAGAGAATCCTAAGGTGAGCGAGAGAACTCTCGTTAAGGAACTCGGCAAAATGACCCCGTAACTTCGGGAGAAGGGGTGCTCTGGTAGGGTGCAAGCCCGAGAGAGCCGCAGTGAATAGGCCCAGGCGACTGTTTAGCAAAAACACAGGTCTCTGCGAAGCCGCAAGGCGAAGTATAGGGGCTGACGCCTGCCCGGTGCTGGAAGGTTAAGGAGAGGGGTTAGCGCAAGCGAAGCTCTGAACCGAAGCCCCAGTAAACGGCGGCCGTAACTATAACGGTCCTAAGGTAGCGAAATTCCTTGTCGGGTAAGTTCCGACCCGCACGAAAGGCGTAACGATCTGGGCACTGTCTCAACGAGAGACTCGGTGAAATTATAGTACCTGTGAAGATGCAGGTTACCCGCGACAGGACGGAAAGACCCCGTGGAGCTTTACTGTAGCCTGATATTGAATTTTGGTACAGCTTGTACAGGATAGGTAGGAGCCGTTGAAACCGGAGCGCCAGCTTCGGTGGAGGCATCGGTGGGATACTACTCTGGCTGTATTGAAATTCTAACCCACGCCCCTTATCGGGGCGGGAGACAGTGTCAGGTGGGCAGTTTGACTGGGGCGGTCGCCTCCTAAAAGGTAACGGAGGCGCCCAAAGGTTCCCTCAGAATGGTTGGAAATCATTCGTAGAGTGTAAAGGCACAAGGGAGCTTGACTGCGAGACCTACAAGTCGAGCAGGGACGAAAGTCGGGCTTAGTGATCCGGTGGTTCCGCATGGAAGGGCCATCGCTCAACGGATAAAAGCTACCCCGGGGATAACAGGCTTATCTCCCCCAAGAGTCCACATCGACGGGGAGGTTTGGCACCTCGATGTCGGCTCATCGCATCCTGGGGCTGTAGTCGGTCCCAAGGGTTGGGCTGTTCGCCCATTAAAGCGGTACGCGAGCTGGGTTCAGAACGTCGTGAGACAGTTCGGTCCCTATCCGTCGTGGGCGCAGGAAATTTGAGAGGAGCTGTCCTTAGTACGAGAGGACCGGGATGGACGCACCGCTGGTGTACCAGTTGTCTTGCCAAAGGCATCGCTGGGTAGCTATGTGCGGAAGGGATAAGTGCTGAAAGCATCTAAGCATGAAGCCCCCCTCAAGATGAGATTTCCCATAGCGTCAAGCTAGTAAGATCCCTGAAAGATGATCAGGTTGATAGGTCCGAGGTGGAAGCACGGCGACGTGTGCAGCTGACGGATACTAATCGATCGAGGACTTAACCACATTTGGTTGATTCCGGTTTAACATGTCACTTACTCTTTATCTAGTTTTGAGAGAACAA
>NZ_QQAY01000032.1 GCF_003350505.1 Falsibacillus pallidus | reverse complement strand
GTCCCTGTGCTTCACTAGAAGGATTGCCGCCATTTTTTGTCGAAGTAGTATGGAACAAATATGAATTTTAACGACAGAAATGGAGGCTTCAAAAATGGGCATTAGAAATTATCTGATAGAAGGCGTTTCCGGCACCGGTAAAACTTCGATCTGCAGTGAATTGCAGCAGCGCGGCTATCATGCCATTCATGGTGACCGTGAATTGGCTTACCAAGGCGATCCGGAAACTGGTATACGGGCTGATCGCGTCACAGATGGAGACTCGTACGAGGACCACATTCGGTATTTACACGAGCACCATATTTGGGATGTAGCTAAAGTAAAAGCATTGGTTGCCAATCAAGATGATCCGGTAACATTTTTCTGCGGTGGTTCAAGAAACTTTTCGAAATTCATCGATCTATTTGACGGAGTGTTTGTCCTCGAAGTAGACCTTGACACATTGAATAAGCGTCTTGACGAGCGGTCAGAAAATGAGTGGGGTGGAAAGGGAAGAACAACGGAAAGGGAACTCATTGTGAGGTTGCATCAAACGAAAGAAGACATTCCGAAAAACGGAATAATAATTGACGCAACAGCATCGATCGAGCACGTCGTTGATGAGATCATTCGCCAAAGCGAAGAAAATAAATCCTAATGACAGTAACTGATGGTTGCTCTGGACAGACCGATTAAGGGGTAGGGAGCGCTCGAACCGTCCCCGTGTAAAATCAAAAAGGAACTTGGATAATCAAGCTCCTTTAGTTATGGATTAAATGACTTCTCAAATCCACTCTTTTCCGTGCTCTCGAATGAATGTAATATCCATTTGATAGTGTTCATAATGTCCTTCATCAACCATTCTTTGAAAAGAGCTGTCGCCTTCAGCGGCTTTTCGTTTCATGTATTTACATAAACCTTCTAATCGCAGCAATACCATATCTAAAAACCCTTCTTCCATTCCCTCAATATCATAGGTTTCAAAAAATAAATTAACTCTTCGTTTTATGCGTTCGGCATCACGCGTTGAGTTATAACGCACTTCCTCGCCTTTTTCATTATGATAATGTCTGCTTAAAGGAACGCATGTGTAGAGGGTATAGGCAATGTCCCAAAGTCTTGGACCGGGAGCAGCAACATCAAAGTCAATAATACCAACCGGCATTTCTTGATTGAAAATAATGTTATAGATTGCAAAATCATTGTGGCATAAGACCTCAAAGTTATCTGGTGTATTATCGATGGGAGCCCACTCATATAGTGAAGGGAAATCAGATACAGCATCATGATACTGACGAAGGATCTTCGCTATTTTTTTCAAAGCTTCATCTGACCACATATATTCCTTCAGAGGATAATTCCCTGCTTCTCCTTCAATAAAAGATAATATTTCTCTATTGCTTTCATCAATGCCTAAAAACCTTGGTGCGTAATTAAAACCCTTGCTTTCCAAATGCTGCAATAATGTATGAATTTTATCACTATTAGTCTTTAAATCTCTTCGAACTGTATCTTTCGATCGATATACGTTTGAGACGTTGCCGCCTGTTAACTTTTCTTCATTATGTAAATTTGTCATTCAATTACCTCCATAACAAGCGGCAGGTTCTCAGGTTTCATTTGATCGCTTGAATTGTTTTCCTGAAATAAATCAGTAGCTTGCCCTTGGCAGATGGTCGTGGTAATACTTTTCGATAATCGGAAGTATTTCCGGAGTTGAATCGTAGTAAGTTTTACCGATTTTATCCGTGAAGAATTTAAAACTCTTCTTACCATCAAAAAGAGTAACGGCATAGCTCCATCCCTTAACTTCCTCTTGATTTTTCTTAGGCGTAAACTCGATATCTTTAATCTGGGAAAGCAAATCATCCATTTGATCTTGCTCGGTTATGGTTAATGATCCTCCACTCGTACCATCCTGAATGACGATTTCGTCAACCTTCTTTATATCAGTATCCTTCCAAAATTCCTCTAATGACTGCGTTTTTCCACTTGTACAAGCAGTGAGGAAAAACAAGCTCAGAATCAGGACGATATACTTTTTCATTTAAGCACCCCGCAAATTGATTATTTATATGTTAGACGAAGCAGGAGCTGAATAGTTGCGATTTGCTTTCTATTTTAAACAATTCTCCATTATCGGGATTACTTAAGTGTGCCGTTCCAAGAACTAACATACTCGGTTTTCCCACTAAAATTCTCCTCCAATCCACTTACTATAAGAAGTTCTATAAAATCCCACAATTGTCCTGTTTTGTTTGTTTAGTAATATAAATGGTTATTGAAATCTGTTAAAATTTGTATAAATTCATTAGGATTAATCCTCAAAAAAAGGAGTTTTATATGAGTACAAAACGTAATAAAAAGATTTGGACATTAGTTTCAGGAACAATACTTATTATCATTTTTATTTCTATAATGACTTGGTATTATCCGCTATCTCCGCTTAGTGTCAATCAAAGTTTTACTTATCATCCTGGTTGGGAAACACATAATTGCAAGACTTATAAAGAAGAGCTTAACGAGTTTAAAAAAACCTATGAAGAGGATTTAAATGAGATTTCAACAAGTGATAATTTCAATTTCACAGTAGAGCGAACCCAATATATTCTTCCGATTTTTGAGCAGCAATGGCTAATCGGCACGGATCCAAAATCAATAGATAAAGATAAACTGAATAGAATGCTTTTTGATGTAGAACAGGCAAGGAACACCCTGTTGAATCTTGTTTCTGAAGGAGATTATGATAAGGAAGAAAAAGAATACTTGGTTCAAAATATAAAGAATTTCTTAAGCTTAGAAGAAAGCATTAGAGAGATAAAAGATGGAAAATATTTCTCCAGAAGAGATTTACAAACTTTGTTTGGTAATTTACGCGGAGCTTTTAGAAGTGAATTTAATTTATATACTACCAATTTGTATGGTAGGCATTAAGGAAGCACAAGAGCAGTCCACGCGCTTCCTAGGAAGTAAGCACCATTAAAGTATACCTATTCCAAAAAATAAATTGACAGAATATTTATTAATGTGCAAATATTTAAGTAGATCAATGGAAAGGAGATTACATATGAATACGGAAAAAAGTCAAAAATCGAAGTTTAGCTTTTGGTATGTACTTTTGATTGTCCCGTTTATCACGACGCTGTTCCCTGGAATGTATGCATTTGATGAACCTAGGCTTTTTGGATTTCCGTTTTTTTATTGGTACCAGCTTGCGATGATTCTGGTATCAGGTGTGTTAACGATCATTGTCTATTATAAAACGAAGGAAAAGTAATTGGACGATCATGGCCATAAGGAGTGTTAAGAGATGAACTGGACAGCGCTTAGTGTTTTCATTTTATTTTTTATTTTCGTAACCGTTCTCGGCTTCTATGCAGCAAGATGGCGCAAAGGGGATTTAACACAGCTTGATGAGTGGGGGCTTGGCGGAAGAAGATTCGGCACGGTCGTCACATGGTTTCTATTAGGCGGCGATTTATATACCGCTTATACATTTATTGCAGTACCGGCGCTCTTATATGGGGCAGGGGCGATGGGCTTCTTCGCTGTTCCTTATACGATTGTTGTGTATCCTTTTATTTTCGTTGTAATGCCTCGTCTTTGGTCGGTTTCCCGCAAGCACGGTTATGTAACCGCTTCCGATTTTGTGCGCGGCAGATATAATAGCAGTACATTAGCGCTCGCTGTTGCTATCACAGGCATACTGGCTACAATGCCTTACATCGCGCTTCAGCTTGTTGGGATGCAGGCAGTCATTTCTGCGATGGGCTTTAAAAGTACTGGCCTCGCTGGCGAACTGCCGCTGATCATCGCGTTTGCCATCCTTGCTGTGTATACGTATTCCAGCGGACTTCGTGCACCGGCATCGATCGCGATTGTGAAGGACATTATGATCTACATAACGATTATCGTGGCCGTCATCGTCATTCCTATGAAGCTGGGTGGTTTTGGAACGATTTTTGATTCAGCAAAGGATGCTTTATCCACCCATAACCCGCCAGGAGCTTTCATCTTAGGAAAAGGATCTTTCATGGCGTATGGAACGCTTGCATTCGGATCGGCTCTTGCACTATTCCTATATCCGCATTCCCTGACAGGGGTGCTCAGTTCGAATAGCCGCAACACAATCAAAAAGAATGCGGCGATATTGCCTGCGTATTCCCTTGTACTGGGATTCATCACATTGCTTGGCTTTATGGCTCTAGCGGCCCATGTCAATGTGAAATCAGGAAATGATGCCATCCCGGCGTTGTTTTTGAAAATGTTCCCGGATTGGTTCAGCGGTTTTGCATTCGCAGCAATCGCGATTGGGGCGCTTGTTCCAGCAGCCATCATGTCTATTGCTGCAGCAAACCTGTTTACGCGAAATATCTACCGCGAGTATATCAATCCGAACTGTTCAGCTAAGCAGGAATCAAGTATGGCCAAGCTCATTTCGCTTCTTGTGAAAGTGGGAGCGCTTGGATTCATCATTTTCTTCCCGAAAGAATATGCGATTAACTTGCAGCTATTAGGAGGGATATGGATCCTGCAAACATTCCCGTCCGTAATCATTGGCCTCTACACAAACTGGTTCAATCGCTGGGCACTTATCCTCGGATGGCTTGTTGGAATGGTGTCAGGTACGATGATGGCATTCTCCCAAGATATGAAGTCCATCTATCCACTGCACTTGTTTGGATCGACTGTCGCAGGCTATGCTGCACTATACGCACTGATCCTCAACTTTGTCGTAGCAATCGTCCTGACCTTCGTGTTCAAGGCGATGGGATTGAACAATGGAAAAGACCAAACAGTAGAAGAAGATTACAAAGCGGCGTAATAGTTATTTGGAAGCACGGGGAT
>NZ_QQAY01000031.1 GCF_003350505.1 Falsibacillus pallidus | reverse complement strand
TCCATAAAAGTCATCCTTTCATAAAGATTTCTTTATGGAAGGATAACGGATTTCACCCAATATTTACACCTTTTCGCTTAACTTGACGGCTATGGAACCTGTCCCCCTGTCCCGGGGAAATAGCCTTTCCCTCTTGCTTTCTTCCTGCATATGATAGTTTATAAAAGCATTTAGAAAGGAGTAGTGTTAATTGAATTATGAGATTTGTGCACTTTTGAGAAGAGGGGGTGTGGTTTCTTGTTTTTTAACTGATTCCAATGGCGATCCATTGGATCCATCCGCTATAATATGTGAAGAAATTTCCAATCCAAACGGTCGGGAAAGTGTCACTGTGATGCTTCCCACCGGACAAGAAACGGTGCTGCAGAAGATCAAACTTCTCAAGTCCGGTTTTGTTGTTGTCCAAGTCACCAACGGAATCGAAACTTGTATTTCAAATCCTATTCCGTTTAGTCAGGATGAACAATTTCTAATGTGTGCTCCCGACGGCACAAAAATTAAGTGTATGGTTAGTGATTTCAAATGTACTGCCCGCATAGTTTGCCGCAATGGGATTTACCAATCAGTGGATATCAAATTTGATATTTGCCAGAGCATCCAGACTGTAACTGATGCGGTTATAGAATTGTCCGGAGAATTTTGTACACCGAGGGAAATTATCACAAAGAGCTGCGTGAAATATGTTCTCCCCCCTTCATGTGATGTTTTTGAAAAAAAGGATGTTGAGAACCGCCGTGACACACCAAAAATTGAGCCTTCTCCCCTTCAGCAAGTGGAGAGTTTCTGTATCAAAACAGAAAAAGTATACGACTGGATTTTGCAGCTTTCTAAGGTTGAATTAAGAAGATCCGCAGATGAGGCGCCATTCAATTGCAACTTCACTGTCTGCGAGATTGCTTTATTTGTGCCTGCAGATATAGTTTGCGAGAGAACGTTATCAGGATTCGTTGCATGTGATGGAATACGGGTTGGCGGAGTTCCTGTTACATTTACTGCTACTTCTGGAGCCATAACTTTTTCTCCTAACCCGACCATTACAGATGCATTCGGGAATTTCAGCACAATCGCAACTGTTGAAGAAGGTACAAATCCAACTGATATCACCATTACCGCAAGCGCCACAGTCGGAGGGGAAAACGTATCTAATACGCTTCCGACAAAGATTCAATGCCTTGCAGAACCTTGTATCTTATTTTTATTCGGTCCCGAATCTATTTCCTGCAATGGGGTAGTGGATGGCCGCGTAAGGTGCGGCAACACGGTCATCCCTGAGGTACCAGTAACCCTTACGGCAAACCCGCCAATTGTAACATTTGATCCTAATCCTGCCACTACCGGAATGAATGGCAACTACTTTTCAGGTGTCATCGTTCCCCCTGGCACTCCTCCCACAGATGTCGAAATAACTGCATCAGCTACTGTGGATGGGCAAATGCTCTCGGCATCCATCACCGTTAATGTTTCCTGTGCAAGCAATTGTGTAATGACGCTGCAAGCTGATCCATTGATTACGTGTAGTGGTGAAATAACCGGGACATTGTTCTGCAACGGATTGCCTGTAGGTGGTGCCGAAATCTTCTTCAGTGATTTCCCTGCTATCGGCACTTTCTCACTCAACCCCACCACGACTGAAGCAGATGGTTCGTTCACCACCACATTAACCATTCCTGAGGGAACCCCACTTTTATCTACAGCAATAACTGCAACAACAACAGTATTGGGGCAGCCTGTTTCAGCTAGTATTGGTATTCAAGTGGAATGTATTACACCTGATTGCACTTGCAAATTCCGTATAGGTGTTTCCGGAGGATCTGCCCCTGCGAATGTAGATATTACGATTGGAGGAGCTCCATCATCCTTATCTGGGACAATAAATGTGACAGCAGTTCAATGCTTCACAGCAGCTCCAATGTGTAATCCGGCGGTTGACAATTTCAACGTAACATTTGGCTCAGGCGGAAACACAATTAATTTCATAGTTGGTAGACGAATTGAAATAAACTGTGATGATGGTACGTTTGCACGTGTACGAGGCACAGCAAGAGCAACTGGAAACACTTTACCAACAGGACTATACGAAGTGACCATTACTTTAACCATTACTGGCTCTATCGGACACTGGACCGTTGATGCCACAGATTTTATGGGGAACACCTTTTCAACTGCCTTTACATCCCCATTGAGTCCAATCACCTTTATTGGCGATTGCAGTGACAGACCATAATGGGGACGCAGGGACAGGTTCCTTGTCCCACCCCCATTCCTTTAATCTACTACACTATAACTATGCATAATCAATCAGTTCATAGATGGGACGAGGAACCTGTCCCCCTGTCCCGTCAGATACCGCATAAATACGTCTTTTACCATTAATATGTTTTCGACTTTTAGTAATCTATTCCCTTTGACGGAGGAATATCCGCAGACTTCTTCGTACAGCATGGGCGACCCCGATCCTACTGTGTAAACTTGCTCATTCCGCAGAGTTTCTCCGTTTATTCTGATGTCGGATATCACTCCATCACGAAATGTCCACTCCAAACCCGAGAACGCCAGTGAACCTATCGATATTCCATGCGGACGGAAGCCGTTGCCATATACTAGCTTGCTTGTGATTTCTTCTTTCAAACTATCTGCTACCAATCCAGCGATTTGATCTCCGGTCAGCTCCATCAACACCGGGGAGTGCATACTTTTGCAGACAGTCAGTACATCCCCTTTTGTGATTTCGCCGGTACCCAACCCTTCTACGGCAGCTCCCCCATACATAATTCCAACCTCAGCCTCCCAGAAGCTGCGGACGCTTTCCGCCATCAGTTGAACGACATCCCTGTGCGACAGCGGTTCACTCGATTCGAACAATACTTCTGATAAAAATTCATCCGTTTCCTCGCGGCCCTTTTCCACGATGGCTTCCATATCCAGATCCGCCTCCGAATCTGAGTGGATTTCTACTAATTTCCCATCGTATGCCTCAATCTGATGCTTTCCATTTTCAAAATTCACTTCCAGCTTCAGTTCCCCCACAAATTTTCCGTGGGATCCTGCCTGGACGATCAACATCCCAGATTCCATAACAGGAGTCTGCAGAACTGTATGACTGTGCCCGCCGACAACCACATCCACTAAGCCGATCAATTCCTTTGCGTTCGTTAAATCAGCTTCATACCCCAGATGCGAAAGAAAAATAATGAAATCCGCACCTTGTTCTTTTAATTCCGCCACTGCATTCTTGACTGCTTGAATGGTATCCAGATTCCGAAACCCATGCTTATTTTCATAAAGATCCCCGAATTGGTCTGTGGCCCCGAAAAGTCCAATCTTCATCCCGTTTTCTAAAGTCATCATAAGGGTTTCCCGCATACCGCCAATAGGCGTCCCATCACCCTCAACGAGATTCAACATCAACCATGGCACAGGCGTCTCGAGACTATGCTCCCTTATCAAATCAGGCGTCGAACGAAGCAACTCATTATTCCCAACAGACATGGCATGATAGCCCGTCTCTTTAAGCATGTTCAAATGAAGCTTTCCCCTAGTCACCAGACACTCATTGATGCTCATATCCAAATGATCCCCGCCATCAACCAATAAATAACTCTCACCACGAGCCTCAAGCTCCGCCACACGCCTCTTAATATAAGCAGTCTGCCTGACAGCCTGGTCATACTCAGCATGAAGATCATTCGTATGTATAATCGTCAACCACTTCTTCACAAATATTCCTCCTCTATCGGGACATGGGGACAGGTTCCTTGTCCCACTCGCTAACACTTCAATACTTAACAAGCACTTTTACAGGATTTATTTTTCCGTCACTCAATTCTCTAAAGCATTTAATTAACTCTTGTTTGTCGATTTCTAATTCAAACAATTTACTGACAGAGAGGTTTCCCTCTTTCACCCTATTAAAATACCATTCTGCGTGTTTATGATAATTCCAGCCATCACTGGATCCTACAATTTTCAATTCCTTCTCATAAAAGGGTGGGTGGAGTTCAAATTTCTGTTTATTTCCATCAGATAGAATGCAAATTTCTCCATGTGTCTGAACTGATTCCTGCAGCGTTTGAAAAGCTTCATTGTAACCGGAACACTCGATTCCGAAATTGTAATCTCCGTCCGTGCATTCAGTGGAATCATGATAAATACGATTGGCACCCAAACGTTTGGCTAACCCAACTCTTGTTAGATCTGGATCCAATACATCAATGTGCTGAACCTTGCTATATTCCTTCAAAAAAAATACCGTCAGCAAACCCATTGTCCCCATGCCAGATACCAATACCTTATCTGTCGGTTTCGGATTCAGCTTAAGGACACCTTTCGCAGCATCACAAGACAATATCGCCAGTAAAGCATCTGAATAATGGATGTCCTTTGGAACAGAAATCGCTTTACACTCTTTTACAATTCCATAATCCTTGTGGCCAAAAGATGCAACCACTCTGTCTCCCGCTTTGAAAGAAGAAACTTCATTTCCGACCCTTATTACTTCTCCATAATTTTCATATCCGGTTTCCTTTGGGTAAACGGGAGCTGTTTCAGTCAAATCCGTCTCCATATATTGCGGTAGTTCAGCCCCGATACTAACTGCTCCTGCAATCGTTCTTACTAACATCTCATCATCATTAAGTTCATCCAAACTCTTTGTCATCCACCTTAAATCCTTCTTTCCAACCAAAACTAAAGAATCATGTTCCATTCCGTCACCTCCTTGCCGGGACAGAGGGACAGGTTCCTTGTCCCACCACTCTCCATTCATTTTGTAATCCACAACCGGGACAATGAACCTGTCCCCGCGTCCCACCTAATGACAATTATTTCAAAGTATTCAAATTAATACAATGGTTTCTCGTGTCAAAAAAAGGATTACACCTATTCAAAAAAGAATACAATTGACACAGGGATACTTGTTCTGCCCATCTTCTACACGCGAAATAATTTAGTGGGGGAAAGAGAAATGGATCATAGTAGATTAGTTGTAGAGAAAAAAATAAGGTGGGTTGCAGCAGCAATGATCACTCTTTGCTTATGTATGACCCTTATCCCGATCTCTTTGTTTGGCTATTACAAATACAACGTGGGGGTACTCAAAGATGAAACCTACACTCATTTATCCACAGAGGGATATTCAGAGGATGATATCAAGAACGTTCAAGTGGTAATGAAAAAAATACCGTTACTATCTACTTTGGTGGAATTCACGGATGAACAGGGTGTGATATATTGGTACGACAAAAAACAGGGGGAAATCGTTCAAATCGGCATATATGAATCACCTGGCATCCCCGAAGAACAACATTTCAAACACCTTGAATAACAGCAGGGACAAGGGGACAGGTTTTCTGTCCCCTTTTCCCTGCTGTTTTCCTAGCTCTAAACCAGGTAACGGGACGACAAACCTGTCCCCCCGTCCCACACCAAACTACATTCAATTTATACATTCTCTTTACTGAGGGTTAATATTCAGATGGTAGGATGGGGGTAGCAGCAAGAAACAAATGAGGAGGTAATATGAATGAATGTGCGTGCAGTATTTATTGATATGGATGGTACATTGCTGAATGCCTCAAACTACATTTCCCGCCGAAATTCTGAAGCAATTCACAGCCTAGTTTCACAAGGGGTGATGGTCTTTCTAGCCACTGGCCGCCACTATGAAGTCACCGCTCCCTACCATAAAGAATTGGGATTACAGACCCCCATGATCTGTTTAAATGGCGCTTCCATACATGATGGAGATACAGGAAAAGCTATGCAAATGAAAACAGTACAGCTGAACGATGAACGCTTTCACCAGTTGACAGCTGAAAGTCCTTGCAATGTCATTGTCCACACAGCAGATGGACTCTTTTGTAAAGAATCAAATGAAGAAATCGATTATTGGACGGAAATCGGAAAAGTCGAACCGAGGTACATTGGAGACTTAAGAAAAACAGCTTATCAAAATGTTCTTAAATATAGTGTTCTTACGGGTTCACCAAGTCTTGAACTATCAGCTATGTTTAACAAGGAAGCAGAAGTCATTGATTGGAATGACGGGTTTGAATTGATTGCTACCAATGTTTCCAAATGGGCGGCGATTAAAAGCGTGCTTATCGAAAATGGAATAAGTCCAAGTGAAGCAGTAGCCATTGGCGATGGACCCAATGATATTCAAATGCTGAGCCAGATTGGCACCGGAGTAGCCATGGGGAACGCCAGCGAACAAGTCAAAGCAGCAGCAGATTTTGTAACAGGTCACCACGAACAAGACGGATTAGCCCAGTTCATCGAACGCTTTCTCCTAAAATCATATGCCATATAAGCGGGACATGGGGACAGGTTTACTGTCCCTATTGTCATGTGCATGGCCCACACCCAAGCAATGGGACGAGGAACCTGTCCCCGCGTCCCATGTCCCTCCGTCCCACCGGCCCACATCACTTCAGGTTGAACATCCCTTTGCCGGTCTCCATGCTGATAGGCAAGGAGGAATGTTCATGCGTGACCTTCCACTCTCCATCCGCTCTTTTGAGTCCGAATGTAAATCGGTTGGTCATTTGACGCAGCTTTTCGTCAGCTGCATTATGCGCCGCAAAGGTCACATTGCTGTGGATAAATGCAAGTTCACCGCTCTCTTCAATAACCGTATCCGAAAACAGTACCTTCAGAGTTACCTCTTCCGCCTTCAGCCCATTGAACCAATCTACCACAGATGCTCTCCAACTCTCAGCCCCTTCGCATTCCCACTTGCCCCAACAGTCGAATATGTGGACATCTTCTGCATAAGTCGAAACAAATTTCTCGACATCCTGCTCATGAACCGCCTTTTGATAATTATCCAAAACATCTTGAACCTTTGTAAAAACTGCTTCCATACACATTCCTCCCATCCCTTACATCTTTATAACTTCTATAAAAATTATTCAAAACCTGTTCCCGATCAAATTGTTAGTTAAAAATTTCAAAAAAAAGTTGAAATTTTTTCATCCTATCGACTAATCAACACCTCTTCAGAATCACTTACTACCCCAAATATGCCCGCTCACCACACTGAGACACTTCTCCTTTAACATAGAGATAAAATGATCTTATTCCCTCTAAAAAGGGCTTTAAATGCATATTTATCCCCTTTTAACAGTTCCATCAAAACCTCTTAAAAAGGGCATTCCCCCTGAAAAATCGAATTATATAAGTATACAAATTTTTAAAAAATGGAGGAAAACAATGCACAATTCCGAAGATATTTACAGCCATTCCGATGTACTAAAAATGCTCGATTCACTCCTGCGTGAACCCGCGCCATTCTGGAATGAATTCTACACAAACCGAGAGAAGAATATCCCTTTCTTCGCCAATATTCCGGATGAAAATTTGGTGAGCTATTTTGATAGTGGTCTACTTACGCCAGGAAAAGTACTTGAACTAGGAGCTGGTCCAGGCAGGAACGCTTTCTACTTAGCACAGAAAGGCAGTGAAGTAGATGCAGTGGACCTGTCGAAAGAGGCTATAAAATGGGGGAAAGAGCGAGCATCAGAATCAAAACTGCCAGTCAACTTCATTCAAGGGGATATTTTCGAGCTGGAAATTGAGAAAAATTCCTACGATATCATTTATGACTCAGGCTGCTTTCATCACATTGCTCCACACCGGAGAATGAGCTATCTCGACTTGCTTCAGAAAGCCTTAAAACCAGGCGGATACTTTGCCATCACTTGTTTTGCGGCTGGCGGACAATACGGCGGATCTGAAATATCCGATTGGGAAGTCTACAGATTGAGAAGTCTAAAAGGCGGATTAGGCTACACGGAAGAACGGCTAAAAACCATCTTCAGCGGCTTCCAACTGATCGAAATGCGCAAAATGGAACCCATGGAAGAAGGAAATCCCACATTCGGCATCCAAGACATGTGGACAGCCCTCTTCCAAAAATAATGGGACATAGGGACAGGTTCCTTGTCCCGCCAAGCCCCGCGTCATCCCAACACACAAAAAAGCTGGAGCAAAAGATTGTCCAACGACAACCTTTTGCTCCAGCCCCACTCAACAAAAACAGGGACAGTTAACCTGTCCCCTTGTCCCACGGCGGCTCTATCAACAAACAACGGGACGCGGAACCTGTCCCCGCGTCCCACCATATTATCCTCTTCCACCCATGAATGCCGGGTATTTGGTCATTCCGCCGTCGACGAATAGGGTGATCCCTGTTACATAGCTTGCCTGTTCGGATGCGAGCCATGCGGCGACATTGGCCACTTCTTCCGGCTTCCCGATGTAGCCCATCGGAATCATGCTTTCAACTTCTTTGCGCTGCTCAGGATCGGCAAATTTCTCGGCGTTGATCGGCGTATTCATCGCCCCTGGTCCGATGTTGTTCACGCGGATGCCTTTTGGCGCGTATTCAAGCGCAAGCGTCTCTGACATCAATTTGATCCCGCCTTTACTTGCCGCATAGTGGACAAATTTAGGCCATGGGATAACCTCATGCACACTCGACATATTGATGATATTGCCTTTCACTTCATTTTCCACAAAGTATTTCAGCGCTTCCCTGCATCCCAGGAAAGCCCCCGTCAAGTTCGTATCGAGCACCTTATTCCAATCCTTAAGCGGCATTTCGTGAGAATCGACCGGATTTTCGATTCCGGCATTATTAATAAGGATATCAAGCTTGCCGAATTCCTTGACCGCCGTCTGAATCAAATTAACGACGTCCTCTTCCTTCGTCACATCCGCCTGGCAAGTAACCGCCTCACCGCCGGCCTTCTCAACGTTCTCCTTCACTTCATCCGCTTTCTCCGGCTGATTGTAATAATTGATGACGACTTTCGCCCCTTCTTTTCCAAAACGCTCTGCCATCGAAGCGCCCAGCCCCGTTGCAGCTCCCGTAATTACAACTACTTTTCCTTTTAAATCTTCATACATAATAATTCCTCCTTATCGGGTTTTTGCAATTCCAAGTAAAACAGCACCAAGCACAATGAAAATACTTCCGATGATGATGCCGATCAATTGCTTCTTCGTTTTCTTCTCGCCTAAAAGAATGATCCCGCCAAAAGTCGCGATGATAATCCCCATCTGCGAAAGCGTGAAGCTCGTTGCCACTCCGACTTTCGGCTGTGAAATGAATAAAAACAGATTCCCTGTCGCCCAGATCAACCCAGGGATGATATTTTTAATCGCGTATTTATTAAACGGCTTATGCCTGAAGGTCAAAAGAATTCCACCGATGACCATCCCGACAGCCTGAGGCAAGAGCGCAGACCAGCTATTGATATCAAAAAATCGAATGACGACGACATATACCAAATAGCCCGCGGTTGAAATCAATAAAATGAAAATACCTTTCTTCAGCTGACCAGGATTCGAATCATCGTCCTCACCTTTCAGACTTGTTAAAATCGTCCCGATGATAATGGAAAGAATCGCCGCTGAACCCAGGATGATTGTCATTTTCGTTGACCATTCATGGAAAACAATCACACCAAACAACGCGGTTGCGACCAGCTGCATACCGGTTGAAATCGGCATCGTCTTGGAGACGCCCATCAACGCGATGCTTTTGAGCTGATTGCTTTGCCCAACGGCCCAGAAAACCCCGGAAATCGCTCCGATTAAAAAGATAAATGGAGACATGGCCGGATGCACAAACAGAAAGATGACAATGGAAAAAATCAGCGCTCCAAACGTCGTCCCAAGCGTCTGGCTATACGGTCCACCTCCAAGCTTTACATTAAAAAGCACAATGCTCCCCCAACACAGCGATGGGATCAGAGCCAACAAAATATCCATAAAACCTCTCCTTCAAGTGACAAAAATGGCGGAAGCTATGTACAAATAAATACCCTTTGAGAATATATTCTCCCATCCTTTGCTATACATACGATTTACCCAAAAATTTTATCCTGAAACAGGGGCAATGGACCTTTCATCGGGACATAGGGACAGGTTCCTCGTCCCACACCGCCTACCGCTCCACTATTATCACCACTGCATCGCCACCCCTTAACGAACACAATTTGGGACGAGGAACCTGTCCACGCATCCCATTCTCTATATGACTCGCACGGGTAGTATGATTAATATTAATGCTTTATAATGAAATGAAGGAGGTGAGATAAATGGAAAAGCAAATCATTGGAATGCTTGCAGAAATTCAAAGTGAGATGAAGGCATTTCAAAGACAAATGAATGAAGTTCAAAGTGAAATGAAGGAGTTTCAAAGCGAATTAAAAGAGACTCGTGCTGATGTCAATAGCATCCAAAGTGATTTAAAAGAGACTAAGTCTGCCGTAAAGAAACTGAGTGAAGATTCATCTATTACACAACGAGATATAAAAGACATTAAACAAACAGTCCACCGAATCGAAACAGCACAAACAGAAGATGTCATAGCCATGTTAAAAGTAACAAGCAAAAACTCCGAATCTGACTTTCATTACTTAAACACAAGAATAACCAATATCGATAAGCGAGTATTCAACCTTGAAACCAGAACAGAACGTTAATCTCCATCAAAGAAAATAACGTTGATGGCTATTAACTTCTACCCACAATTCTATCCTCAACACAGACTCACACTAAAATGCCTCGCCATTTCTTTTAAACTTCTTCCACACCATAAAAACCCTAAAACCAAAGCCAGCCCCCCTGCTGCAAAACCACAGGGAGACTGGCTCATTTTGTTTTATTTGGGACATGGGGACAGGTTCCATAGCCGTCAAGTTAAGCGAAAAGGTGTAAATATTGGGTGAAATCCGTTATCCTTCCATAAAGAAATCTTTATGAAAGGATGACTTTTATGGA
>NZ_QQAY01000030.1 GCF_003350505.1 Falsibacillus pallidus | reverse complement strand
TCTGATCTTTCGCCACGTTTATACACGCCCTTTTTATAGTTGTATAGATTTAAACATGACGCCACTACCTGTGTCCACTTTTTATACTAACTTCAATAGAACATGCAAGCCGGCGCATAGACAACCATTTCTGGCGCATAAGGCATACATAGGGCATAATTCCAGATAGAAATCCCCTTCATTTCCGGGCTATTTTACTCCATTCGCACATTGGCATCGGTATTTTCCCCTATTTAAAAGGCTAATACTAAAGTATTGCTGCCTTAACGGGATAAACCAAAAGAAAAAGCACGGCATCGGCTGCCCCGCTTTTATTTGAACCATCCTTTTTCTTTTGACTGTGTGATGGCTTCTATTCGGTTTTTGACTTCGAGTTTATCCAAGATGGCTGAGATATAATTCCGCACTGTCCCGGTCTTGATGCTGAGTTCGTCGGCGATTTCCTTTGTATTCTTTCCATCGGCGACTAATTCGAGCACTTCTTTTTCCCGGTCTGTCAGTGGATTTTCTTCTGCATAAATTTCTTCCATGAGCTCTGGGGCATAGACCCTTTTGCCTGCCATGATGCTTCGGATGGAGCTGGCCAGTTCTTCGCTCGGACTGTCTTTCAGAAGATAGCCGCTTACGCCTGCCTTTAACGCACGCTGGAAATAACCGGAGCGGGCAAACGTGGTGAGGATGATGACTTTGCAGCCGGAACCCTTTAGCTCCTCTGCTGCTTCCAATCCGGTTTTCCCCGGCATTTCAATATCCATTATGCACACATCCGGTTTATGCTTCCTGACCAACTCGGTGGCTTCTTCGCCATTTGACGCCTTGCCGACTACTTCCATATCGTCTTCTAAACTGATCAGCGACCCAAAAGCCCCCAATAAGAGCTGCTGGTCCTCTGCAATCACGATAGTGATCATTATGATTCCTTCTTTCCTGTCTCTTTTACATCATTCGGTACTTTTATCATTACGGTTGTTCCGCCATTTGTCAAAATCTCCATACTGCCATTCACAAATTCAAGGCGCTCCCTCATCCCCCGCAGCCCATGGCCTTTTTCCAGATTGGCTTTGTCGCGTTTGAACTTGCCATTATCTGTGATGGTGATGATGATTTCTTTCCACGTCTGCTCAACGGATATCCGGCATTCATCTGCCCCGCTATGCTTAACAATATTCGTCACTGCCTCTTTCAAGCACATACTCAGAATATTTTCTGTTAAAAGGGACGCCTTGTGCAATGTAATGTCCTCTTCGCCTTCAAATCGGATCTGTGCGGCATCAAGGATCTGCTTGACTCGGACCATTTCATCCTTTAAGCGGATTCCTTTCATGGAGGAAACCATTTTCCTCACTTCGTTGAGCGCCGTACGAGCCGTATGCTGGACATCCTTCAATTCATTTTTTGCCTGCTCGGGATTTTTGGAAATGAGCCTGCGGGCCAAATCGCTCTTTAACCCGATCAGCGATAATTTTTGTCCAAGTGTATCGTGAAGGTCCCTTGCGATCCTCTCCCGCTCTTCAAGTTTGATAAGTTCGGAGATTTTTTTATTCGCGTCTTCCAGCTTTTCCTCAAGCTGCCCCATTTCCTTGCGATTATGGATGCTGAACGGCAGCAGTATCACGCTTATCCAAATGATGATGACAAACGGAAGCTGCGCCAGGAAAATATCTTTTTGCTGGACGATCCCAAAGTTGATCGAAACGGACGTACTGATCAAATGGATGAAATACAGGATGAGGAATGTCACCCGATTTTTAATATTCCCGATAAAATAAGCGAGAAAGAATGCAAAATACACATAACTGAAGAGGCTTGTCGAGGTGATGGAGATTGCAATCAGGATAAATCCCCATAGGTAGACCGGCCATCCTTTAGCGAAAAGGGCAATCCGGTAGAAAATAAAGAAAAGAATCGTCAGGAGGATCCCGATGACGATTTCAATGGTGGAAGATGATTGGAATATAAAATAAAAAGGCAAGATGCAAAGGATTGTCCAGATGTATGGAGCAATCCCATTGCCTCTTTGAAAGGTAAAATATTTTTTAAACATCATGTAGACCTCGTTCTAACTCAGGAGTACTTATTTTCTTTCCTGAGAATAGGATTTGCTACTACTTTAACATTTTTTGACTGTACTTGTCTCTTCGCTGCCTTATAGCCGACGAATTTTTTTCCATCTTCATCCCACAATCGGAATTTCAAGGACTTCAAGCTCGTCGCCAGCGTAATGGTCGGTACATTTTGAAGTTCTTCTGAGTTTGCATGTGCCTGTTCTAATTTGTAATTCGGCACTCTCGGGCTTAAATGGTGGATATGGTGGTAGCCGATATTTCCTGTCAGCCATTGAAGCAGCTTCGGCAATTGGTAATATGAGCTTCCTTCCACAGCTGCTTTGACATATTCCCACTTCTCGTTTTCTTCAAAATAGGAATCTTCAAAAGTATGCTGCACATAGAACAGCCACACCCCGGCTGTACCGGAAATCATGAAGATCGGAAGCTGAACGAGCAGGAACGCCTTCCAGCCAACCAGCAAGCAAAGTGCTGCTACCGCTGCTGCAATCAGGATATTCGTCAAATACGTATTCAACTTTTCCTTTTTGCGGGCGCCTTTGCGGTTGAAACGGTTTTCAAAAAGAAATACATAAATCGGTCCAAGAATAAACATGACGAACGGACTGCGATAGAGTCTGTAGGCAACCTTTTTCCAGAATCCAGATTCCCTGTACTCTTCGACGGTCAAAAGCCAGATATCCCCTGTCCCGCGCTTATCAAGGTTGCTGCTTGTTGCATGGTGGACAGAGTGGTCATGCTTCCATTGTTCAAACGGGAACAACGTCAATACGCCTGTAACCATCCCTAATATTTTATTCGCACGCTTGCTTTTGAAAAACGATCCATGACAGCAGTCATGAAAAATGATAAACATTCTGATCAAAAATCCTCCTGCAATCACGGCGATTCCCAGGGTCAGAAAATAAGAAATTTGTAGACTTTCATAGGCTAAATACCATAGCAGGAAAAAAGGAGCCATCGTATTGATCAATTGAAATACACTATTGCGGGTTTCTGCTTTTTCAAATGCTGCCACTTGCTTACGGAGCATGTTCTGTTTTTGTTTAGTCATTCATCATCAAATCCTTTTTCGGTTGATGACTTTAGTATAAAGAGAATTGAAAAAGATATGCAGACATAGGCGTCATGTTGGGTACATGACACTTGTCATGGTTGTGGTGATAAATCCAGTGGTGGTGCGGGTTTTAGTGGTAAAATTATTTTGTGATGAGGTGAATTCAGAGCGGATTTTGGGTTTTGCGAGCGAGTCGGGTGGATTTGCGAGCAACTTTTTCGATTTGCGAGCGAAAATCGGCATTTGCGAGCTTTTTCCCAAAACATAGAAAAAGCACCCAAGCGTTGATCAGCTTGAGTACCTTGCTTTTGCGCCAAACCGTTTTCTGAGCAGAAAGGCCATGCCCAGGAATACAGCTCCGGCAAATCCATATAACAGGTTGTATCCGCCAATCCCAACGAGCAGGCTTCCGATGATCGGTCCGCAGGCCATTCCCATGTAGCGGAAGAAGTTGTAGGCTCCAATGGCCGTCGCCCTTGTTTCCTGGAAGACTTGAGTCAAAATCGTGGTCTGCACAGGAAGGGACAGCCCTAAGAATAATCCGAACAAGATGATGGAGACAATCAGCAGCCCCAATGAAATATGGGAGAGCGACAAGAAAATGAACAAGGATATCGCATTGAGGAACGACGTCCCCATGATGACCTTTTTTTCATCGAACCTTTGCAATCTCCCTCCAATGAAGCTTCCAATCACGATGCTGAACGACAGTGGAACGAACACAAGCCCTTTTTGCTCCACGGAAAGCGAGTACTGCTCATCCAAAAGCGAAGGCAGGAACACTAGGAAGTTATACATGGAGTAATATTGGATGAATCCTAGAAAAATGATGGAGGATCCGATTGGATTTTTCAACAGTGTGAAATAATCGGTGAAACGGAATTTGCGTATCTCGGCTGCAGCAGGCATTGTTTCTTTCAAAAAAAAGAAATTCCCGGCCAAAATGATTACCCCAACCGCTGCCAACGCAAGGAACACGGTATGAAAATTGAATGAGCCCCCGAGGAAGCCTCCGACTACCGGACCGACCACAGGGCCCAAGGAGACCATCATTTGAAATGTCCCCATCGGTTTGAATCTGGATTTCCCATCAAACAAGTCGCCGATCACTGTAACGGCAATAACCGATCCGGCTGCTATCCCCACTGCCTGCAAGGAACGGAACAAGAGCAGCAAATAAATCGAATTGGAGAAATAGCAGCCGATCGTTGCCACTAAATAGAAAGAGATGCCGGTGAGCATGACTTTCCTTCGCCCTTTTGAGTCAGCCATCGGCCCATACACCATCTGCATGATGGCTAAAAATATCGTATAAAACGAGATTGTCAGATTCACAAGAAAATGGCTTGTATCCAATTCTTTGATGACGTCCGGGATAATCGGAACATAAATCGTCTGAGAAAACGGACCAAGAAATGCCGCAAATGCGGTTAAATAAACGATAAAGCCTCTATGTTTCACCACTTAAAACTCCCCTTTGAAACCGGCTGATGACGGTCGACCGCCGGATAGTGCCTTTTACAATAGTTGTATTATACACCCAGAAGAAACATAACGGGATGAAAGATGCTTATTTTTTCAAACCTATTTTTCATTGATAGAAATTTGGTAAACTATTTTAAATACTACGTATAAATTCCCCTGATTCAATCGTTTTAATATTGAAAGAAACTTTTTGGAGGCGAAAAAATGGAGCAGACCACAACGATATCGAATCAGCTGGTAGATGATGCACGCTCAGTAAAAAACTCATTTGATGCGCTTGTATCAGAGTTTTCTAACGACCTATGGAATTACTGCAAATACATTACGGGTTCAGCTTGGGACGGAGAAGATCTTTTTCAGGAGACGCTTATTAAATCTTTCGGGCTGCTTCCCCAAAGATGGAGCGAGATTACTGATAAGAAATATTATTTATTCAGGATGGCCACAAACACTTGGCTGGATCAGTGCAGAAAAAGAAATCGGGAAATTGGCATGTTGAATGAAACATCAGAAGCTCACTACGAGTTTTCTGACAAACTGGCATTGCAGGAAATCTTGATATCTCTGGATTCACACTTACCGCCTAAACAGACGGCAGCATTTCTTTTAATGGATGTTTTCCGTTTCAGCGCAGAGGAAGCAGCAGGCATTGTCCGCAGTACACCAGGCGGGATTTATGCAGCGGTACAGCGGGCGAGGCGGAAAATCGAATCATTGGATTTTATGAACGTTAAGACCAAGGGAGAGTTCCAATTGAACCCTACTATCAAAGCGTATTTAGAGGCTTTTAACACAGGGGATCTCGATAAAATGCTAAGTTTATTCAGCGATCAGGCCCACAATGAAGCATTCAGTGGATTCCAGGAATTCTCCAAAGAAGAAATGGTGAAGGGCTCGCTCCGCTTCGGTTTGCCGGGACACTCCGCCAAAGAATTCATCCTGTGGGGCAAGCCGGTCATTGTGGTGCTCGCAGAAGGAGAACATGGTCCGGAAATTCACGACATTCAAATCCAGGAAGTAGAAAACGGAAAAATCGTCGCGCATCACAGCTACTTCTTCCGTAAAGAATTCATTATGGCAGCTGCGAAAGAACTTGGCTACCAGCCGCAGCTCATAAAACCCCCAGTCGACTGGAGTTAATTAACCGGGTGATTGCCTTCTCTGTAAGTAACACTACAGGTGACAGGTACCACCCGGTTTTTGTCGTTATTTGTCGCTCGTAATGATTGCCAAGACTTCCTCCAAGTCATCAATCACATGATCAGCTTCTGCACTTTCCCATTGTACATCCTTTTTCCACATGGTCTTCATCCCCACTGCTTTGGCGGCTTTCATATCATTGTCAGGGTGGTCCCCGATATAAATACTTTCCGCCGGATCGGTTCCAAGCACTTTCAACGCTTTTTGAAATATCATGGAATCAGGCTTTTTAATCCCTTCCCGCTCCGAGATCAGGATGCAATCAAAGTAATCCGCTATCCCAAGAGCTTGAATATTGCTCATCTGCATCCTTTCGAATCCATTCGTAATGAGCCCGAGCTTATGCCCGGCAGCTTTCAAGCCATCAAGCATTTCGATTAAGTTTGGAAACGGAACGCCATGTTTATGAAACGACTCAAGGTAGTCTTCCAATAGATTTTCCCACGTCATTTGCGGAATATCGAATTCACGCAGCAGCTGCTGATAGACTTTGTCTTTCCAAACATATCCCCTTGCATCGAGTTCAATGAATCTATGTATATACTTTTCTTTATCTGCAATCCCTAGTCTTTCTGCCTGGTCTGCGATAAACTTCAACACCGAAGCGTCCCGGTCTAATAGTGTTCCGTCCAAATCAAATAAGACGGCTTTTATCATGTTTCCCCCTCCTCTTTTGACTAGCTATTTTCATCATAGCCGTTTTCCAGAAGCTTTTACAGTTACAGTAAATTTGAGTTTGTTATAATAGAAGCATTGCTTGAACAAAGGAGGTTTTTGGCATGGCCAAATCAATGAAATCCAGAGCAGCAACTTGGATCCGCCAGCGTGTGGAAGATTCATATATTCAGTCCGAACAGGACTCTTTAAAAAAGCACTACCTTCGATTTAAACTGGTAGGATTCTGCGATGAGCCGGAAATCCACTTGGTGGCGAAGGACGATGGGCTTGAGTGGGGATATACGGTATTTTTCTTAGATGGAAGTGTCCCTGTACCGAAAAAAGTACAGCTTCATGCATTGTCCTGGACGGAGCTCAACGCGATTCCAGAAGAAGAAAAAGTGGACAAAATCCACGAGGAAATGATGAAAGCAATCAACCTTAAGAAGAAAGAATACCGCAAGTGCCAATACTGTGAGAACAAGATGCACCAAGACGAGTTCTATGATAAGAAAACGTGTAAAAAATGTGCGAAGAAGCACCACGGCATCTATAGCGGAAACTGATAATGGCTGGCAGATTGCCTTCGGCGCATAAGCAGTCGATTTTCGCGCATAGGATGCATTGTCTGATGCAAAGAAGACGGTTTCCCGCGCATAGACTGCCTTGTTTGGCGCATAGCCGGCCATTTTTCGCGCATAGGCCATGAATAAGCCCCTTTGTCATACGACAAAGGGGCTTTTATTTGTCTCCTGCGTGAAGATATCAGTCTGTTTTTCACTATATCAGCCAAAACAAAAATATATCAGCCAATTTCACACTAATATCGGCCAGCTGCCGCTAATCAATCAAGAAAAACCCCTCCACAATGTGAAGGGGCAATCCATTTCTATCATTATTGAGCTGTGTAGCCTCCGTCGATGACGACTGCCTGGCCAGTAACGCTCTTTGCTTTGTCGCTTGCTAAGAACATAGCATAGTCGGCAATTTCGCTTACATCAAGCAAACGCTTCTGTGGAACCAATGGATAGATGACTTCTTCAAGTACTTTTTCCAATGGTACATTGCGAGTTGTCGCGATGTCTTTTAATTGGTTGCGTACAAGTGGAGTGTCAACATATCCTGGGCAGATTGCATTGACAGTGACACCGTCTGCAGCAGCTTCCAATGCAGCTACTTTTGTCAGACCGATGACGCCATGCTTCGCGCTGTTGTAGGCTGCTTTGCCCGCGAATCCGATAAGTCCGTTGATGGAAGAAATGTTGATGATGCGTCCGAATCCTTGTTCTTTCATGATTGGGAAAGCATATTTTGTTGCGATGAATGGAGCTGTCAGCATGATTTTGATCATCAATTCGAATTTTGCAGTTGGGAACTCTTCGATTGGTGATACGTGCTGAAGTCCAGCGTTATTGATCAAAACGTCTACTCGTCCATAATGTTTGTGGGCAGTTTCAATCATGTTTTTGATATCTTCTTCGCTTGTTACGTCCGCTTTCAAACCAATGGCATCAAAGCCTTGGCCGCGAAGATCTTCAGCTGCTTTTTCAACGCCTTCTGCATTTAAGTCAGTCAAGACGACTTTGCTTCCGTTTTGAGCAAATTCTTTTCCGATTTCAAATCCGATTCCGCTTGCAGAACCTGTGATGACGACTACTTTATTTTCAACCACTCTTTCCAACTCCTATCAATTTTTGTTTTTAATTGTTTCATAACCGAAAAGCTTCAGATCGAAACGCGGTTAGATCAGGCCGATGCTTGCAAAGATGATGCCCACGATCATGGCAATGGTCGGAATGAGAAGCCCCACCATAAAGACATCTTTGTAGCAGTCCTTGTGTGTTGACCTTGTTACGGCTAACAAGGTCAGCAATGCACCGTTATGCGGCAGGATGGATGCACCTGATGCAATCGAAGCCATTCTGTGAAGTGCTTCCGGGCTGATTCCTGTCGTCTGCGCAAGGCTGTAATACGTGTGTCCCAATGCTTGAAGGGCGATCCCCATACCGCCTGAAGCAGAACCTGTAATCATCGCAAGAATCTGGACAATTAACGATTCCGAAACGAGCGGGTTGTCTGAAATCCCAAGAAGCATGTCCGTGATGTTCTTGAAATCTGGTACAGCCGTTACGACAGCGCCGAATCCTACGGCAGCACTCGTATTGATGATGGCCATGACAGAACCTTTCGCCCCTTCATTAATGGACGGGATGAACTTTTTATATTGCATGAAATTAATCAATAAAATAGCAATGATACCAGCAAGCAATGAAGGAAGTGGATCCAGTTTGACAACGTCCAGTAATAGGATGACCAAAAGAAGCGGAATCAATGATAGAATCCAATTTGGCAGCTTCTCATCCATTTCGCCGCCTGAGGTTCTTTCCCCTTCAATCTCTTTGAATGTGTCGCCGTCAGCGCTCATTTTTTTCTCGCGGTATGCAAGCCACAAGTATCCGCCGACTGCCATGACGATCGTTCCGGCAATCCCCATGATGGAGCCAGCCATTGGAGTGGTATGGAACGAATCCATTGGGATCAAGTTCTGAATCTGCGGTGTTCCAGGTACAGATGTCATGGTAAACGTGAATGCTCCAAGTACGATTGTCGGAGCGATTAATTTCCTTGAAATGTTGGCAGCCTTGAACAAAGCGACTGCTATCGGATAAATGGCAAATACCACAACGAACAAGCTGACGCCGCCGTATGTCAAAATGGCAGATGCCGCTAGCACACCGAGGATTGCACGCTTCTCCCCGATCAATTTTGTGATTTTAAAAGCAACCGCTTTGGCCGCTCCGGTGTCTTCCATCAATTTCCCAAAGACAGCACCCAATAGGAATATCGGGAACCACTTCTTGGCGAAATCGACGAAGCCGGTCATGTAGGTTTCAGTATAGGTGTGCATCAGGTCCATTCCGCTTAGCAGTGCAACGATCCCTGCAACGATCGGCGCGACCCAGATGATGGACCAGCCCATGTAGGCCAAAACCATCAGAAGCACCAAGCCTATGATGATACTCAGCATTTTCTTTCCTCCCTCTAGATGATAAGATAAGGCATGTTTTATATTCTTTTTCCTTATTTCTCCACTTGCCGTACGGACAGTTATATAAGAAACAACAGATGAAATTTTACTCCTTTTGTAAAAATAAATAAAATGAATTAAAGTTATATGTATCATTCAAAAAAGTTATCGGAATTAGGAGGTGAGCCTTATATGGATATACGACAATTGACTTATTTTCTCGAAGTAGCCAGAAGCCGCAGTTTTACGAAAGCTTCGCAAGTCCTTCATCTTACCCAGCCGACATTGAGCAAAATGGTTAAGAGCCTGGAAGATGAACTGGAGATGGATTTGATCGACCGTTCGGCGAGGCAGATCGAACTGACAGAGGCTGGGGAAATCGTGTTTGAACAGGGGCAGATCATTTTGGAGTCGCTCGATCATTTAAGCATGAATTTAAATGATCTGATGCAGTTGAAAAAAGGAAGGATCAAAATCGGAATCCCTCCCCTTATCGGATTTTTGTTTTTCCCGAGGATTATAAAAGAGTTTCAAGATCTTTATCCAGATATTGCGATCAAGCTGATTGAACACGGGGCGAACAAAGTAGAAGAAGAAGTAAAGGACGGATTGATTGATATCGGCGTCGTGGTCCTCCCCATCGATAAAGAGGCATTCGATATCGTTCCATTCGTAAAGGAAGAACTTATGCTTTTCGTCCATAAAGACCATCCTTTGGCTAAGAAAAAGCAAGTGAGGATGCGAGAACTTCAAGAAGAGACGTTCATTTTGTTCAGCGAGGATTTTGCCCTCCATCACTGGATCATCAATGAATGTGCGAAAGCCGGATTCCAGCCAAACATCGGCTATGAAAGTTCACAGTGGGACTTCATCAGTGGCATGATCGGGGAAAACTTAGGTGTATCCATCCTTCCTTACTCCATTTCGAAAAAAGTAGACCCCGAGGTTATCAAGGCCGTCCCGATTGTGGACCCATCGATTCCATGGAAGCTTGGGCTGATTTTGAAAAAAGGACGCTATGTTTCCCATGCATCAAAGGCGTTCATTGACGTCATTTCATCCTTATACGAAAAATAGACTTATTCCTAAAATGAATACTTTTTATAAAAAATATGTATTTTACGAATAGTTTAAATAGGTCTATCATGACTCCTGTAAGCTAATTTCATTTCAGGAGGAATTGACATGAGTGAACAACGCTATCAGCACGGTTTGGATAAATTAATGGAATATACACTGACAGATAACAAAGATATTTCTACACACTTAAAAATTTCCGAAGCATTACAGGACATCGCACCGGATGTGGCCAAATACATCATCGAGTTTGCCTATGGGGATATTTACTTCCGCTCTGGACTTTCCAACGAAAGAAGAGCGCTCGTTACCATTTCATCCCTTGTCACTCAAGGAACGGAGCCTCAGCTTGAACTTCATATCAATACAGGATTGACGGCAGGATTGACGCCGAAAGAAATCGTGGAAAGCATCATTCAACTGATTCCATACACAGGATTCCCAAGAGTCCTCAATGCATTGAATGTGGCAAAGAAAGTATTTGCTCAGCGCGATGTTCAATGAATTGGAATAAATACAAAATCGGAGCCTCCCACTAAATCGGGAGGCTCCTCTTTTATTCTTCAATATATACTCTTTCACCGGTTTCCGGGTGCATATAGACTCTTGATTTTCTGCCTGTAACGGGATCAATGGAGACTTCCTTGGTCGGCTCGAATCCATCCAATGGCTTTCCTTTTGTTTGCTTATAACGACCGTCTTTCTTTTTGGAAATGAACCAAAAAAGCAGGATGACCACCAATTGAAACAGGATGTAATAGAGAATCCAGGTCATTGCTGATCTGACTTTTCTGCTACAACCGCCGTTCCATAGGCCACGATTTCGCTCATATTCTGGCCAATTTCACCGGAATCGAAGCGGAACATGATGATTGCGTTCGCACCCATGGCATGCGCGTTTTTCGTCATGCGGTCAAGTGCCTGTTTCCTTGCATCTTCAAGCAGCTGTGTATATTCCTTGATTTCACCGCCGACAAGCGACCTTAATGAAGCGGTCACCTGGCCGGCAAAGCCACGGCTTCTCACCACAAGTCCGTAGCAGGCACCCTTCACTTCCTTGATTTCATAACCTTCTATTTTTTCAGTCGTGACAACCAGCATGAGACCCTCTCCCCTTATCATTACTCTATCTATTTATAGTTTCTTTTCCATGTTGATATTCGTAGGCTGGTAGCCGATTTTTTCGTACAATCCCCTTGCCCTTGTATTGTGGCCGAAAACGTGAAGCCGCATCTTATTGATGCCAAGTTCTTTTGCCTTGGTTTCAATTTCACTCATGACGGCCTTCCCGTATCCTTTACCTTGGTACTCGTCGAAAATATACACGTCATATATGTAAGCCGCTTGTTCCTTTTTTGCGATCCAGATGATTCCGGTATTAAGATCACCGTCATAGGCGCTGTACAAATAATTATTTTCTGTCTGCACCCCATCCGGCAATAATCTTTGGTATTCATCAGTCGATTTTTGCAGCGCTTCCTCTGCTTTCCAATTCCCTGAGGCTGTTTTTTCCTGTGCATACTTTTGGATTGCTTTTTCAAGGTATTTTTCATATTGTTCAGGTGTCATCGGACGAAGTTCAATCATCTATACCCCTCCCCTTTTTAATGAATATTTTACCATATCGATTGGGTTATAGATATTGGCTTCTTAACTGGAAACCTCTAATTTTTCCACTTTATCAAACCCAGCTGTCTTCTTGAACTTCATGTTATGTTCAAAATTCTGCATGGAATCTGAACAGTCAATTCCATCGAAATTTAGCTTGTTCAATGTCTTTCTCTCGATTTTCACGGAAAGGATGACGGCTTCTTCCTCGTATCCCGTTGCCGTATTCACTCGTTTATCCAGTGCATGGATGTATACAGTATTAAGCGGCAGGAGGGCAAACAAATCTCTGGCGATCCGCAATATACAGCTGCAGACATAGTCCTGCTGGATATCGAAGTATCTCGTTTTCGTCATGGCCTTCGTGGAGAGCTTCCCGGTTTTCGTCAAGGAAAGCTGTTCCTTTGGCACCACGCTGGCGCTGTTGACCTCGAACTCAATCTCCATCGTTTTCGGGTCTTCCGCAAAAAACTCAAACCCGCTTCCGAATTCCAGAAGATCATCAAGCGGAGCGAATTCATTGATCACTTCAAAATAGGCATCAATATCGCCTTCGATTATTTTCGTCGCAATAAGACGGTCACGCTCCCAGGAACGATAGTCTTCGTCATCTTCTGCTCGTGCTGCTTCAATAGCCTCTTCTAATTTCCTGCGTTCTTTATCCTCTTGTTTGAAAAGTTTCCCGATAAAACTAGGCTTATAGTTTTTGAACTTCTCCACCGCACTTTTTTCATTTGGCCCCATCTCACCATGATCCTTTTCATATGGCGGAGAGGAACTTCTTACTTTGATCCAATTGACTGGGTCATCCGCTTCCTTATGGATGGAATGGATGCGCTCAATGGTATTTTCATAGGCTTCCACTGCCAGACTTGCAGCCTCAATTTGATCCAACTTTTCCTGCTCGCGCTGACGTGCTGCAATCTCCCTCTGGCGATTATATGCAGGCGTCCTTCTGCTGCGTCCGCCGGAAGTGCTATAGGATAGGCCCGTACCCGGAATACTTGCCGTGACCCGGCTTCCCGTCCGCGAATTCACGCTGTAGCGGAGCCCCTTGACACCCGAACTGAAACCGACACTTTTCGAACTCACATTCATCCGGACGCCTGGAGCAATTTTAAAACTCTTACGAAATCTAAGACCCACGATCGACTCCTCCTCTGTTTTAACAAATTATAACATTGATATGGGTTTATGAATTGATTGTAAAAATTTCCTTTCTGACCCTTTCGTCCCTGATGATAGAATAAAAGTTTAGTGAAAAATATTACTTAATAAAAAACAATATTCGTTAAAACTTTTTATGATTCCCGCCACGTCTTACATACGTCGGAACCGATACAATCTATAGAAATAAGGAGTCATGACATGTTATGAGCAGCAAAAAGTTAGAGCAGCTGCTGATCGATTGCATACAGGAAAATAAGGAGAGTGTATACCGCCTCGCTTTCAGCTATGTGAAAAATCAGCAGGACGCCCTTGATATCGTACAAGAGTCTATACGGAAGTCCTTTACTTCCGTTTCCGCCCTGAAAAATGAAACTGTGATCAAAAGCTGGTTTTTCAGGATTGTGGTCAATACTTCCCTCGACTTTTTAAGGAAGAATAAACGAATCCAGCTGGTCGATGATGAAACGATGGAAATGATTTCGCCCGGGACGGAAGATCAATATGCCAATTTAGATTTGGAAAAAGCGATGGAAGAACTTCCTAATAAATACAGAGTGATTGTGATTTTACGCTTTTTCGAAGATATGAAAATAGAAGAGATTTCAGCCGTTTTGAACGAGAAAATCAGTACGGTGAAAACCCGCTTATACAAGGCCCTTCGATTATTGAAGGAGCAATTATCGGATGAAGAGCTCGAGGAGGTTCAATAATATGGGCCATAAACTAGAAAAAATGCGTGAAGAATATAAAAACATTCCCATCCCGGATGAACTGGATATGGTTGTAGATAATGCCATCAAACAAAGCCGGAAGCGAAAAAAACGGACGCCCCTGAAATGGATCGGCGGGTCGGCAGCTGCAGCAATTATTTTTTGCTCTGCTGTATTAACAAACTCTGCTTTCGCACATACCCTCTCAGATGTACCAATCGTCGGTTCATTAGTAAAACTGATTACCTCGGTGGAGTACAAAATCAACTATGAACATTTTCAGGCAGATTTAAAAACACCTGCGATCAAAAACTTGAAGAACAAAAAATTAGAAGAAGGCTTGAATAAGAAATACCTAGAAGAAAATAAAAAGCTTTATGAAGAGTTCCAAAAGGACATCAAGGAAATGAAGGAAGCAGGAATGGAAGGTCATATGGGACTCGATACCGGGTACGAGGTCAAAACTGACAACAAAAAAATCCTGTCCATTGGCAGATACGTCGTCAACACAGCCGGCTCGTCCTCAACCACATTTACATTTGATACGATCGATAAGCAAAAACAGCTCTTGATCACATTGCCGAGTCTTTTTAAGGATGACTCGTATGTGGATGTCATCACAGCCAATATCAAGGAGCAAATGATCGAACAAATGAAAAAACCGGAAGATGGGAAGATTTATTGGGTCAACTACCCTGGTGGAGAAGAAGTCATGCCAGGCATGGAATTCAAGAAAATCAAGAAAGAACAAAACTTCTATATCAATGGTGACAATAAACTTGTGATTTCCTTCAATAAATATGATGTAGCGCCGGGGTATATGGGTGTTCCTGAGTTCATCATCCCAACGGACGCCATACAGGATGTGCTTGTCAGCAATGAATATATAAGATAAATAGTTGAATGTTAGCCGGGCACAGGAGGGATTGTGCCTGGCTTTTTTGTGTGGGTGTGTAATCAGACGACGGTTCTAGAAAGTGCCTGGTGTCACGCCCCGGTTTTTGTCGGTTTATGTCGTGGCGGGTCGGCTGGTTACGCCCAAATTGGTTAGAGAATTGCCTGCTGGCGCATAATGGACTTCTGTCAATAAAGTAGACACTTATATGCAAGTAAATGGCGTACTTTTTTTCTTCCGCGCTTCGTTTTCACTCCGCTTGGAGGCCTCTGC
>NZ_QQAY01000029.1 GCF_003350505.1 Falsibacillus pallidus | reverse complement strand
TCCATAAAAGTCATCCTTTCATAAAGATTTCTTTATGGAAGGATAACGGATTTCACCCAATATTTACACCTTTTCGCTTAACTTGACGGCTATGGGGACAGGTTCCTCGTCCCATATTGTGGGACAAGGAACCTGTCCCTTTGTCCCAATGACTTATAGTAGTACTATTGTACTATAACGTTGTTTAGTATTCACTTATTATATCTAATTATGACGAAATATAGGACAGTTTTAAAATTTATATAGCTTAATAGGATTGATGTAAGACAGATTGCAGCAACTATTCTGCTTCCTGAAAGCTATTTGTTTTTCAAAGTAAAAGTGAGTCATTCATCAGCTTCTCCTTTGCCATTGCACGCCATTTCTTAACGGTAGAAGGGGAAACTTTTTCTTTCTCTGCGATTTCAGAAACGCTCAGCCCCTCAAGAAAAGTGCTGAGCACCCATTTTGTTTGATTGGGAGTGAGGTTCGTGCAATATGAAAGAAGCGCTTCTCTATCATTTAAGGCAACGTTTAGGGCTTGGTGTTCATTTTCAATGTAGTTCCAATATTCTTCCTCAGGATAGACAAGGGTTTCTGTTTGTTTAGTCGCTGCCGTCAACTCATTCATCATGGAGCCTTTGATGCTCGTATAGGCGTAGGCGGTGAAGCTGCCTTTTGTGTGGTCAAAGTCCTGCCATGCTTTCCAGAGTGCAATGAGTCCGGTCTGGTAGAATTCATCTATGTTCATATAAATGTGAAGGGTGTTCATGATTTTGTGGATCATTGGTGCGTATTGCTGGTGGAGCTCTTCAAAATGTTCCATTGCCGAGTCCTCTCGGGAATGGCCGGCCTTCCGTGTAATCCAATTGGTTGGATTAACTATATGAAAAGAGCAGGAGAGCTCGCAAAGAGGTGAAAAAACAATATGTATAGGCGGAAATAGCTAATTTAGTCTATGAATTCGACAATTTTATCAGAATAAATGAATAATTTTGACAAAATTTTTAAAATTTTCTGTTTTTTAATTATGTTATGTTGTATAATTAAATGGAAAATAAATGGGTGTTAAGAAGGAGGAATCATGAAAGAAAATAATCAGTATTTAGCGACGAATCAAACGATGGGGTTATTTCCGATTCACCATCCAACTTTTCAGACGAAGATTTATGATCGTGACAACATTTTTTATTCTACTCAGTCGCCGATGGAAATTATTGAAGAAACATGTCTGACCAGAGGGGCAAGCTATGAAGGGCGAGTTCAATCCGTCCGTACCATGCTCAACTATCCTTATAAAACGCCGCTTTTGCTCTGTCAGATGGAAATGCTTTGCGCTTTCCCCACCATGTCGCCAACCTCAAATGAAAACGTTTGGATCTTTCCAAACCACATCAAGTATTTCTCCAAAAGCCTGCGCCATGTATCTGTCACATTCTTAAATGATGAAACCGTAACGGTGAAGTGCTCTATTGCAGCATTCACCAAGCAATATGGGAAGACAATCACATGCCAGAGCTACTTTCTCACTCACCCACTACACCCAACACCAACACCGCGCCTATACATAGGGACAAGGGGACAGGTTCCCCGTCCCAAATAAATAGATCCTGATCCATAGTGCGGCAATGTGCTGCTGTACTGGGGTCAGGTATTTTATTTCGACAATGGTTGTCATCTTTTCAAGCGCATGGTACAGTGGGACAGGTTCCTCGTCCCACCAACCAATAGACTTCAGTAAATATGAATAAAAAAAAACTGCGCCTCTTAAAAAAAGAGCCGCAGCTTTTATTACTTTTCAGAGAATGAAAGATTATGGAACAATTTAAATGTACCAATATCCACTACATCGTATACCGTTTCTGCAGCGAATTTTAATGTAACGATTTTCGTTTCACCAGGTTTTAGAGTAATGGAGTCGAAATTGAAATTGGCTTCCGCTATAACCCCCTCATCAGTTGCCACGGAAAGAGATCCATTGATGGCAGAGAGGGTGGAGTTAGTATGATTGCTGATAGGAATGTGAAGTGTCAGGCTGTCATCAGTACCCCATACAACCTCTGCTTTTTCTTCGTCAAAAACGATACCCGGTACGAATGCAGGGTTAAGCATTCTGGCCATAAACACGGCAAACTGTGCCCGGCTGACCGCGACGCCTGGACGATAGGATAGATCCGAATAGCCGGTTGTAATTCCATTGCTATAGAGTGCGTTAACATATTCAAACGCCCAATTTCCTTCTTGGACATCTTTAAAATGTACGGGATAGACATAGCTCAATCCTTTTGATTCTGAAAGGATTTTTGCCATTTGTGCTCGTGTTAATGTGCCGTGAGCATTAAAATTCCCTTTATTGCCGGAAAAGATGCCTTCATCAGCTACTGTAGCGGCAATCTCATATCCATCATCTCCGGGGTGAATATCTTTAAAGCCTGGATCAGGGCGGCCAGTTGTTGACAATCCAAGGGCTTTCACCATCATTGAAGCAGCTTGAATCCGGCTAATGGACACGCTAGGGCGAAATGTTCCGTCTTTGTAGCCATTAATAATTTTCTTTCCTGTTAAAAATTGAATTTCGTTATAAGCCCAATACGTAGATGGGGTGTCGGGAAACGAAATTGCTGCCGAACTCACAGACGGTATAGATAATAATAAAACTGATAGAATAACTGCGGCGGTTTTCTTTTTCATTGATGATTCCTCCTTCTACTGTTCATATCGACCTCTATAATTCGACATTTCATATGAATATATGCCTATTTTACAGAAATTTCTTCCTTATATTCTAGTAATTTCAAAATGAATCTGCTACATTGAAATTGGGGTACACCCAAGGAAACTTGGGGCCACAAAGCTATAGGGGCTAAGGGGTTATCCTAAGTCAGCCAGCTGCCATTACCATTTTATAACCGAAGGAGGAATAAGGTAATGTTAAAAAAGAATGGGAAATTATTGTCGATTCTTACGATTCTTGCTTTAATGCTAAGCTTCCCGCTTAGCGGGGCAGCTTCTGCCAAAGGTCATCAAGAAAATGGCGGAGATGTTGAGCACGGAAAAGGAAACAGTAATAAAGAGAAGCACGACAAAGGTGCTGAAAATGGCCAGAGCCATGGAAAAGGGAAAAGCTCTGGAGAAGATAAAAAGAACGATAAGGTAGGTCATGGAAAAGATTACCACAATAAAGCAGATCATGGCAGTAAAGGCCGATTAAAAAGAGCGGACAGCATTGCCAACCGATTAGACCGAATTGAATCTGATATTAGCAAAGTTTCAATGGAAGCTGAAGCATACTTTACTTCTAGCAATGATTCTGATGCTGAAGGAACTGATCCCGCTGCGGATGATGCAGGAGCAGCAACAGATGATCAAACTGCCGATGAAAGTGGAGCAGTTTCTGATAGCACAGGAACAACTGAAGGTGATAGTACAGGTACAGGAGAAATGACAGATGATGGGGCATCTGCAGCGGAAGGCGATGCCGTTTCAGAACTAGAAGCTCAAAGCGTTGCAACGATTGAATCGGAACCGGTTGAAACAGATTCCAAAATGGAAGAAGAACATGCTGATTTGGAAGATGAAGTGGAAAACATGGAAGACGCAGTGAAAGAAGACTCCCATTATCATAGCTTTTTCGGAAAACTACATGCTCAATTAAATAAACTCAATGCAGTGGAAAAACAAATTCATCATTTGGGCGGCAAAGGCTTGGAAGCGGACCAGATAGATGCCCTTCTTGCAAAAGTAGAAGACTTGCGCACACTTGCTCTAGAAGAAATGGATAAAATTCAAGCTTACGTGACAGGGGAGCAGCAAGAAACCGATGTACCAAGTGCTGAACAGCCTTTAGAAGAAACACCATAAGGTACATGGGGACAGGTTCCTCGTCCCCCTAACAAATAGACCGATGTAAAGAAAGCGTGGATTTAATATCTGTGCTTTCTTTTTTATATGGGGAGGGACGAGGAACCTGTCCCTGCGTCCCTGATATTTTCATATTTTTAACTAAAATTGTATTTTTTGTATTAAAATAGAATGGTTGTTTTTATAAAACTTAAGATTGGGAGGCAGCTATGGGGAACATTATCGGATTAATTTCAATAGGATTTATTTTAATGATTTGCTTTTTAGTATTGTACTTTTTAGGAACGGCGTTAGCGGTTATTGGATCGATTGTGATGTCGCCTTTATTTTGGGGCATCGTTGTAGTCATATTCGCAATCAGACATTTTAAACGCAAAAACGGATAAACGCTGCAAGGAGACATAGAAATGAAAGGATTTTTTAATTACATAGCGATCGGAATGATGATCATTGGATTATTGGGGATTTTCGCTTGTTCTTTATTGGCTTTAATTTCCCTTATAAAAAAGAACATGGATGGATTTTTCAAGATTCTTGGAGCAGGAGCACTGTCAATTGTCGTATTGTTCATGGGGCTTGTCCTCGGAACTTTTACAGAGAAAAACTATTGGGAGCGAGCGGCAGGGGACAGCGACAATAAGGAAAATGAAGAAATCATTAGGAATATCCAAAGAAACGAAGAAGACCAAAAAACCCAGAAACAGGATTATGAGAATTGGCAGAAAGAAGTTGATGCTCAGCTGGACGCTTACGAAGAAAAAAATGTCTATAATGCCGTCTTAGAATACGAGAGTGCTATTACTGAAGCCATTAATCAAGGCGACTTTAGCATAGTGGAACCATACCTGCTTCCAGACAGTAGACTCTATTCCTCTCAAAACCAATTAGTCGAGAATCTTCATAATAAAGGCATAACAGAAACGTTGAATATGTTTAATATTGAATCCATCAACAAAGTAAAAGAAGGCATTTTTGCCGCCGAAGTATATGAAGAAGTACAAATCAATTACAGCAGTGGCAAAACCGAAAACAAAACCTTCAGATGGACATACACCATACATAACGCGGACGGGCAGTACTTGCTGAGCGACCTCCAATAGGGGCGCAAAGGGACACAGGGACAGGTTCATTGTCCCAAAATAGTATTCGACAACGCATTTTAATCAAACGTTTGATTAAAATGGTTTCTTTTATAGTGTTAATCAGGGGTTGCGAGGCTTTGTTAATGAGAGAATTGTCGGTTCAAGGCAGGGATAATTATTTAAAATTAAGGGTTTTTCATTGAAATTAGAAACGTTTATATAAACGACTCGCAGCCAACTATAGAGGAGGGAACATTGATGGGCGAAAGCCGCTGCCCCATGTGTGGTCTGCCTTTGATAGAAGACGCATGGGAAGTATTTGAAGAAAATGACAAGGACGGTTCGATTCTCCTCGATTCATTTTCTGCATTAGTTTGTCCAGGGGAATGTGGGTATTATGTGAGACTGAGTGGTGGAACGCATGAGGATTGAGCGGGCGACAACCGTGTTTGAGCAGCTGTTGAACTTGTATACGAGAGAGGGATTGACAGTACCACTCGAGGATTTTACTACGGAAGTATTAGCGGGGGTACTGAAGTCCGATCAAGGGATGTTGGATGATTTTGTCCATAAGATGCTACATCAAGATGGAGGTCATTGGAAAGTGATGACCCAGGTCTATTATCCTCTGGAAGACAGCCTTGATTGTTTTGTGGATATGGTTTTTCATAATGAAGATTCCATCGCTTTTATCGAGAATAAAGTGGATTCCCATTTGCATTCGCGGCAGCTGGAACGGTATGAAAGGGTATTGCTGCTATTAAGGGATCAACAATCTTATCACCACGTAAGCTTGCATTATTGTACGAAGCGATTGGAACAGATCGATGATGCCTTTGAGGTTGAATTCAGATCTTTCAGGTGGCATGATATCTACAAATTTTTCACGGAGTGTAAAGAAAATTCCCTGGTTCTTGCATTTTTGCAGTTCTTAGAAAGGAATAAATTGATGAGAGCAATGGAGTTTGAGTTGTTTGAAATGGACGGATTGAAAGGACTGCCAAAGTTGCTGCATAAGCTTGATGGGATGCTGGAGCCTGTTCGATTTGAAATGGAGAAAAGGTTTGGTCCAGTGAAGTCTAGGGATGGAAAGCAAATTTCACAGATTACAGACCACGGCCGGTATGCGATAAGCATTTCGCCAGCATTTGGAGGTAGCTATAGCGATTTGACGGCAGGCTTTTTGTTTGATGATGAGCCTTCCCTGCTTGTGCAGCTATGGAGCAATCGAAGAAACATACACAGTGAGCGGTTTCACAGAATCATCATGGAAAATGAAGAATTGTTTGATTCCATTATTCTTAAAGAAAAAGGCTGGGGCTTCCGCTTTTCCCTACCATTAACAAGGATTTTTTCCGAAATGGATCAATATAAGGCGATTCTACAGTGGATGGTTGAGCGCCTTGATTCGATTGAATCCTTTATGATGGAGACGGAAGAATTAGAGTGGGATATGGAGATTAAACGGTCGATAATCGCCGCGCAGGGAGAAGGAAGGTACCTAGTACAACTCGGGGGCGGACGCGGGCAGATTCTTGATTTATTCAGCGGAGTGATCAATCCACCCCAAAACTGCGACTCCATCCTCAAAATGGGATACTGGGAAGATTGTCAGCTTACAAAAGAGGAAGAAAAAGAAATATTGAATACGCAGGTGAGAATGATCAAAGGGCTACTGAGAGGGACACGGGGACAGGTTTCTCGTCCCAGAAATTGAATGATAGCAGGAATGAGGGGGACAGGTTCCTTGTCCCACCGGTTATACTGATAAAGAAGTTTGATATGATATTCAACTATTTCGATATTCTAAATAGAAATTTTTGGGACAAGGAACCTGTCCCTATGTCCCGCTAGGAGGTGGCTTTGTGCGAATTCATTGTACAAAGAAGTTATTAGATGTGTTGAAGGTTTCGCCTGCGAATTTTATTGAAGAGGAAGAGGCGTTATTTTCCTGGCATGCAAATGTAGTTTTGTTCGGCAGGAAGAAGGCGGTTGTCCTTGTGAATAATAAGAACCGCTATGCTGCTGTGCTGTTTGGTTTGAAAGCGAAAGATTTGAAAGAAATGGGAAGGCTGATACCTGATGCCATCCGGGAAGTATTCAGGGCTGATTATATTAAAGAAGAGATTATTAATCAGTATTTGCAGCATTCTTCCACTCTATCCTTTGACAAAACGAATGGCCGGAAGATGGTTGCCCGATTGAACAGAGCCTGTGAAGATTTTTACTTTGCTGAAGAAATGCTGGATGAAAGTAATTTGATTCAATTAAAAATTAGTAAATGGCTAAATAATACACCTGTTGGAAATGGGAAAGACCCTTATTTTTTCCCGAACAAAGAAATGTATAACGATTTAGAGGAGTTTGCAGGGCGATCTATTTTTCAATCCGAGGCCGTTCAGTTAAAAGCAACCTTGGAGTTGAAAAATCATTCGGTATGGAGGAGGCTGATTGTACCTAAGAGCATTAGTTTTCCTGCGTTGCATGATGTTCTCCAAACGGCTTTTGACTGGCAAAACAGCCACCTTCATGAATTTGTCATCTGGGAGAAAAACAGCAGTGCCCAATTGAAAAGTAGTAAACCTGTTTTGAGGTTAGTTTGTCATGAAGAAGCATTGGCATATCAGTCCGAGATTGCTATGGAGCTAGAAGCTGGGCATAAACTATCTGACTATATATCTAAAGATATCACTTATAATTATGATTTCGGCGATGGCTGGGCACATAAAATTGAAGTAGAGCGTGTCATCGAGGATTATCCATACAACTATCCGACATGTGAGAGTGGAGAAGGAAATGCCCCTCCTGAAGATGTAGGGGGAGAGGCTGGATTCGAGGAATTCTTGAGAATCATTCACAATTCATCACATCCTGATCATGAACAAATGAGGGAGTGGGGAAAAATGCAAGGCTATGAGGAATTTAACATCAAATGGATCAATAGGAGTTTGAAATAATCGAAGCAAAGGCAAGCGCGATGACGGTTCCCGTGCTTCCGGAATGGGGGACAGGTTTCTCGTCCCACACCTGCTGAATAATGGGAAAGCAAAAGGAAGAATGGAGTCTATGTATTCAATCTTCCTTTTTTAGATGGGGCGAGGAACCTGTGAACTGCGTCCCTTTGTTTTTTGGAGATTATCTTGGTGAAAAACCTCCTCCTAAATATGTACGGTATTTTGTATAGTTGAACCTTGAACATACATTATCTATACTCACTGTGCGAGAGAAAAGTCCACATTGATTCAGTTTGTTAATGAAGTAATCGCAGTTTGAACATCTTCTAAATGATTCGTACCTAGCTGCTCGCACATTATTATTTTGTTTTTTCTTAGAGGGATTACCAGAGATGCTGTTGTTATTTGTTAAGAGAGGCTTGTTCGTTTGCGTATGTTGTTTATGTGCGGTAGACACTGTTTTATGGTTTTTAACCATTCTAGTAATGGCTTGCTGATATTTATCCATGAACAACTGTTCTGGAATGGAATAGGTCACTTCCAAATCAGAACCTTGTTTGTATGAGAGTGAAAATTCATTCTTCACCCTTTTAATTCTCTTGTGCGAAATAATTTTTTTAACGTGGACTTCTAAATTATCGCTTTTTTGTTTTATTAATGTGTGATCACTAATCCTAAATTCGTTCTTGATTAACAAAGCTTGGCTAAATGAAAGTCTAATAGAAATGGAACCCTTTTGACTTTCACGGGTTAGTTGCATTATGTAACTAGGTCCAACAAGACGCAAATGTGATTTTGGATAACGTAAGATAATAATTTCGTGATTTAATTGATGAAATTTATCTACTGCTAAACGTGTTTTTACCGTGCATTTTCCCTCCAATGTCCCCACCCCCAATAAATTTTACATAAATAATAACCAAGTTTTATTATTAATTTTATTATTTTTCATTTAATCATAGACACAAGTGGACAGGTTCCTCGTCCTAAAAAATGGGGAGAGGAACCTGTATCGCATACGTCAAAGCATATTGAAATGGTTAAATGTTTCTTCAAGATCCTTTTTCTTGTGTTCTGGACAGGGATGAACTCTTTTAGACAGAGATTGGCGGTTCGGTGAGACCCTGGGTTTTAGACCAAGCAATTCTTTCATGTGAGCAATCCAACATGTTTTGGGCGAATATCCATATGTCTGCTTTACATATTCCTGAATTTGTTTATAAGTAGCCACTTTAAAACCCCTTCCATTATTTGTATTTATTATATCGAATTTCAAAAGATTGTAGTTAAGAAAATTTGAAAGTATCACTACTTAATTAATTATCGGTACAGGGGGACAGGTTTCTCGTCCCACACCTGCTGAATAATGGGAAAGCAAAAGGAAGAATGGAGTCTATGTATTCAATCTTCCTTTTTGTGATGGGACGAGAAACCTGTCCCTGCGTCCTATTTGGAATTAAATTTCAAATTTTATAAAAATTTCGAAATAAAGTGTTGACCCATCCCATAAACTTTACTAGAATTTGTAATAGATGGATTATTCTGATTTTTAAAGTCATCAAGCAGATCAATTTTATGAGGGGGAAAGGGTTCAAGGGGTAGTTATTCTTTGATGAATTTAAGGGGGAGAAATGAATGAAAGCAAAAGGATTATGGATTGTTGCTTTGGTCATGATTTTGAGTATATTTGTAAGCGCTTGCAGCGGGGGCAAGGATGTTGCATCATCGGATGACGGTAAAAAAGATGTCAAAGATGGCGAAAAGACCAAGCTTGTCATGTATAGCTGGAGGCCGGAGGATCGCTCCATGTATGAGAAGGCAATTGCTGCATTCCAAGATAAGAATCCGAATATTGAAATTGAATTCCAGCCATATAAATCTACTGAATACAACACAATCTTGACGAACGCTCTCGTATCAGGAGAAGGTCCTGATATCATTCAATTGCGTCCATATGAAGGGGCGAAATCAATTGCTGATAATGGCTATATCATGCCGCTAGATGATGTAAAAGGCGTCAGTGATATCAACGAGCAGTTTTTAGATGCAGCAAGAGGAAGCGATGGGAAAGTCTATGGTGTACCTTTAAGCTTGAACTCGGCTGTAATTTTCTATAACAAGAAAATTTTCAAAGACAACGGAATTGATGTTCCGACTACGTATGAAGAGTTCTTGAATGTATGTGAAAAATTAAAAGATAAAGGCATTACTCCAATTGCGCAATCAGGCCGCGCTGCATACCTTCTTTCATTGACGCATGCTGCTATTGGACCTACTGCATATGGAGCTAATGATTTTGTGGATAAAGTGCTCGATGGATCGGCAAAACTAACAGATCCTGAATTCGTTAAATCTGTTCAATGGATGAGTGATTTGAAAAAGTATTTCCCTAAAGATTTTGTAGCATTGGAAGACAACGATGCTCAAACATTGCTTTACACTGGCAAGGCAGCAATGTACATCAATGGAGACTACCGTTTGGCTACTTTAGAAGACACGGCTCCTGACATGGAGATTGGAATCATTCCTGGTTTTGCTGAGGAAAAAGGCGGCACTCCTGTTGTAACGACATGGGTTGATGGATCCTATGCAGGAGTAAAGAATTCGAAACATCCGGAAGAAGTAAAAGCATTCATGGAATTCTTGGCTTCTCCTGAATTCGGTAAAATCTTTACCGACGAAATGGATCGTGTGAGTGCGATCAGCGGAATCAAACCTGATAATGAAATTGTCAGCAAGCTTGCTGAAGCAGTAGATCAATCTTCAACTCCATATTTGATGCTTGTACATTTTGGAAAAGGGGAACCAACAACTAAAACAACATTTGAGAACGCCCTTCAAGGTATGTATTTAGGAAAGCTTTCTGTTGATGAGGTTGCCAAACAGGCAGAGGAAAGCTACGAAAAGGCTAAATAAGAAAAGTTAAATAGCGGATAAAAAAATAGAGGCAAGTATTTATACCTGTCTCTATTTCTTTTCTCTATGGGAGGGTAGGATTCATGAGTAATCTTAAAGCTTCTACAGAAGCACCAATTATTAGTACAAAGCCGAAAACGAAGGCACCATTGAAACAAAGAATGAGGAAGCATCTAGTTCATCTTTTCCTGCTTCCAGCCGTGGTATTGTACGGAGTTTTTCAACTATATCCATTGATAACGGCGGTCATAAACAGTTTTTATTCGTGGGATGGCTTTAGCCGCGACTCGTTTGTCGGGTTTCAGAATTTTACTACACTGCTGACGGAATCACCGTTCAAAGAAACGTTCATTCGAGCCTTTACCCACAACTGGATTTTTTTTATTGTGACCTTCTTTACTGAATTGACCATTGCGTTTGCGCTGGCGCTTGTCATTAACAGCCGCCTGAAAGGAAAAGGATTCTTTAAGACGATTTTCTTCGTACCGAAGCTTTTATCGGTTATCGTCATCGGTTTCTTATTCAGTTTGATTTTAAATCCAACTTCGGGTGCGATTAATGTTTTGTTAAAGACCGTTGGACTGGACTTTCTTGCACAGCCATGGCTTGGCAATACAAGCACCGCGTTGGTGACGATTGTCCTGATCCATAGCTGGGCCGGAATTGGTTTCTCTATGTTGATCTTCCTTGCAAGCTTGCAGTCTGTCGACAAAGAGATTTTTGAAGCAGCGAGAATTGATGGGGCTCATGGAGTGTCCATGCTCTTTAAAATTACGCTCCCGATGGTAATGAATTCTGTCATGACCATGACAATCCTTACATTCATTGGATCATTCGAAACGTTCGAGCTCATTTTTGCCATGCAGGGATCTGCGGGAGGACCGTACTATTCCACAGACGTACTTGGCACGTATTTCTACCGTTTGGCATTTGGCTCTGCTGAAGGCGGTCAAGCCCTCGGTCTTGGTTCCGCAATCGCAGTAATCTTATTCTTGATTATTGCCTGTGCGACATCGATATTGCTGTATTACTTCAAGCGCAAAGATTTTGAACGTTAGGGGGAGAGAAAATTGCGTGTTAAATGGCAAACACAGTCCTTAAAATATATATTTTTAATTGTCCTTACCTTTATTTCGTTTTATCCTATTTTCTTGATGATCATGTCTTCATTTAAGACGAAATTGGAGCTTTTCACATCTCCATTGGCACTGCCAAAACAATTTTCGTTTGAGAACTACACTGAGGTTTGGGATAAAGTGAACTTTTCAGGGTATTTTTGGAACAGCATCATTGTCAGTTCCTGTTCGGTTGTCATTGTCATTGTAGCAGCATCTATGGCTGGTTTCTATTTGGCGAGGTTCTCCTTTAAGTGGAACCCGGTTATTCTATTCTTCTTTATGATTGGCCTGATGCTTCCTATGAAACTGGCAATCATTCCATTGTATTTAATCATGCGGGATATGGGGTTGCTGGACACTCGTTTATCTCTGATTCTTGTATATGTTGCAGGCGGTATTCCTTTCGCCGTATTTCTATTCTATGGATTTTTCCGGACTCTGCCGAAAGATCTCGAGCAGTCAGCGAAAATGGATGGATGCAGCGAATTCCAAGTTTATTATAAAATCGTACTCCCATTAATGAAGCCATCCATTGCGATTGTTGGGATTGTAAATTTAGTCAATGTTTGGAATGACTTTTTCTACCCATTGATTTTTATCCGGAGCGAGGAGCTGAGAACGATTCCTTTAGGGATGCTGTCCTTATTTGGTGAATATGATACCCAGTGGAATCTATTATTTGCCGGATTGACGATTTCTTCCTTGCCGCTTCTCATCGCTTTTATTTTTGCTTCACGTACATTCATTGACGGTTTGACACAGGGAGCGATGAAATAATGGGTGAAAAATGGATTACTTTCGACCTTGACGGAACGCTTATGCAAAACCCTTTCGTAGGGTGGGTGTTCCCTGAAATAGAGGCGTTGCTGCAAGAGAAGATTTCAAAAGATCTGGCTGTCCAAAAAGCCTTGGTGCAAGAGCATCAGAAGCGTATGAATGAAAACCGTATCTACGAAGCGTATGACTGGGACGGAATCGTAAAGGATCTTTGCGATCAGCACGGGGTGCCTATTGATATTCAAATTGAGGAGCTTGTTAAGGGACATTCTGTGGAGGAAAAAGTGTACTTATTGGAACCCGAAATTTTAAAAGCATTGCAGACTTTGAAAGAAGAGGGCTATAAGCTTGCGGCCGTAACAAACGGCTATTCCAAGTACCAACTGCCGGTAATGGAATTTTTAAAACTAAATACGGTTTTCGATCAAGTCATTACTCCTGAAGAAGTTGGGTATGCAAAACCGCAGAATGAAATCCTGGCTGGATTAATGGAGCAAGGGGAAATTGCTGCACACGTAGGTGACCGCATTGACCACGATGTATGTGTGGCAAACCAAAATAGCATTCCCTCCATATTCATTTATCGAAAACTGCCTGAAACTTTAAAGGGTAAGTCACCATTTGAACGTATTCAAGAGGATGAATGCAAAAAGTTGTGTGAAGAAAAATGGCGGAAGGAAACAAAGTTGGAAGTTCCAATCACAACAGACCTCTTTCCTTCTATTGTTATTCATTCCATTTCAGATGAACTGGTGGGCTGCATCAGACAATTAAATTCAATGAGTTGAGGAGATGAAGCAATGGTGAAGGAGTCTGCAAAAGAATATCCACAACCACTTGATACGTATAGTGTGAAAGATATTTTGACCTTAATGAATGAGGAAGACAAAAAAGTTGCGCATGCAGTGGAAAAAGCTTTGCCTCATATTGAAATGGCTGTGAAAAGCATCGTAGAGTCAATGGAAAAGGGAGGGCGTTTATTTTATATAGGTGCAGGTACAAGCGGCCGTTTAGGTGTTTTGGATGCCTCAGAGTGCCCTCCGACATTTGGGGTGGACGAAGAATTGGTCACCGGAATCATTGCGGGTGGTGAATTGGCGATTAGATACCCGATTGAAAATGCAGAAGACGATTTTCAAGAAGGGAAAAGAGCCATTGCTTCCCGAGTAGGGGAAAAGGATGTCGTTGTAGGGATAGCAGCAAGCGGAACCACCCCCTACGTGTTAGGAGCCATGGAGAAGGCAGCAGAGATTGGAGCCGCCACTATTGGGATCTCTTGCCTTTCAAATACAAAGCTAAGTTCCATGGTTCAATTTCCGATTGAAGTGAATTCAGGCCAGGAAATCGTTCTGGGATCGAGCAGGCTTAAAGCTGGGACCGCGCAAAAAATGGTATTGAATATGCTCTCAACTGCTGCAATGATCAAGCTCGGAAAAGTATACAATAACTTAATGGTCAATGTGCAGTCGACGAATCATAAATTAAGGATCAGGGTCTTTACAATTGTTAAGGAAATCACTGGTGCAGATGATTCCATTGTAAGAGAGGCAATCGAACAGGCAAAAGGAGACGCGAGGGCGGCCATTTTAATGATTACGTATGGAATCAATCAGAAGAGGGCAGCGAATGCGCTGGCAGAAAATAATGGTCATTTCCGAAAAGCGATGGAATGGTGTGTAGATAATAAAGAAATACATCAAGCAAAGGAGTAAAGAATGTTTTTTCTTGCTAAACGCCATGGGGTGTTTTATTCTACTGATACATTGATCTGAAATGGGGATTAATAATTGGAATAAAAGGAATGAGAAGCATGATCAACGGTGGGATGGCTCTTATTAGGGAATGCATGTCGTCAATTAATCGGCCAGAACAAAAAGCGGCAAAATATATTTTGGAAAACCCGGAAGAAATCATTAGACTTTCAATTCAGGAACTGGCGAAGCGGAGTGATTCCAGCCCTTCCGCAATCATTCGTTTATGCAAAACCACCGGGATGGATGGGTTCAGAGACTTGAAGCTGCGGGTGGCCGGGGATTTGCAGACGGCCGCAAACGGCGGTGAGGAATTTAAAGAGGTCCAGCCGAATGATGATGTACCAACATTAATTGAAACCATTACGAACAACAGTATGTATTCACTGAAGGAGTCTTTAAAAGTATTGGATCCTGAGAAAATTGAACAGGCAGTAGAAGCGCTGCATTTGGCTAACCGAATCGATTTTTATGCGGCAGGTGCTTCACAGCTGGCAGCGATTGACGGGCAGCATAAATTCATGAGGATCAATAAACACTGTACGGCTTATATGGACTCCCATATGCAGCTGACTTCTGCTGTCACATTAGGGTCTAACGATGTAGCTGTGGGAATTTCCTATTCTGGGGAAACCGTGCACGTGATTGAGGCTATCAAGCAGGCAAAGGAAAACGGGGCATTGACGATTGGACTCACTAAGTTCGGCACAAATGGCCTTGCAAAAGAAGTAGACATTCATTTGGAAACGCTATCATCTGAATCGGATATGAGGAGTGCCGCGACGTCTTCGAGGATTGTTCAATTAAATGTGATTGATATTTTATTCATTGGAGCCGCAGGAAGAAACTATGATCCTTCCATTGATTATCTGCGGAAATCAAGAAATGCCATTCAGCAAAGCTATCGACGGAAGTAGGGAGGCTTATACTATGAAATTAAAACAGGTTAGAGTAGCCCATCTGGAGAAATTTATCGATCGATGGATAGAAGAACAAATGATGCCAGGTGCAGTGTTGGCCATTGTCACAAAAGACGATGTCTTATACCAAAAGGCATTCGGTACAGCTCATTCAAAGGAAAAGATTCCGATGAGCACCGATACCATTTTTGATTTAGCTTCATTAACGAAAGTGTGTGCCACAACGCCAGCGATTCTCCACTTAATCGAAAGCGGAAGCATTGATTTGAATGACCGTGTTTCCCGCATCCTCCCGTTTTTCAACTCTAATGAAATCACCATTAAACATCTCCTGACACATACGAGCGGACTGCCAGCATCATTGAATTTTCATCGAAAGAAGTATACGACAGAAGAAGCAGTTAAAGATATAGCAAATTTATTTAAATCGGTGGAGCTGGACGAAAAGGTTATTTACAGTGATTTGAATTTTATTTTATTAGGCTATATTGTAGAGGTTTTATCTTCTAAGAATCTAGCAGATTACTGCAGGGAAACGATTTATGGGCCTCTAGGGATGAATGAGACATTTTTCAATCCTGATGACAAATATAAAAAAAGAATAGCAGCGACGGAATATCGGGAGCATCTCAAAGATTATCAGTGGGGGAGTGTCCATGATGAAAATGCAGATGCTTTTGGAGGAGTCAGCGGACACGCGGGTCTTTTTTCTACGGTCGGTGATTTGACGAAGTATGTCCAGTGTTTGTTGAACTTGGGCAGGTATGAGGGGAAAGAAGTGCTTTCTCCACCCGTTTTGGAAGCAGCTTTCAAAAATTACTCGAAGGAATTGGGGACGTATCGCGGCCTGGGGTGGCAGCTCGTGGACGAAGACTTCTCACCCGTCGGGCATATCTTCCCGCAGGACAGCATAGGGCACACAGGCTTCACAGGAACATCCTTATGGTTTAATCCAAGACTGGGATTCGGAGTAATCTTACTTACCAACCGCGTTCACTACGGAAGAGATACAGATATTATCCGCTTCAGAAGAATACTGCACACACTTGCAGCGACAGCATTAGAGACAGGGGGACAGGTTCCTCGTCCCACATCCGATAATTAAGAGAAAGCAAAAGGAAGAATGGGGTTTTGATACCCATTCTTCCTTTTTTAGATGGGACGAGGAACCTGTCCCCATAGCCGTCAAGTTAACAAGAAAAAATAGGTACGTAAACCAGTGATAGTAAGAAAACCCTATGACTATTCAAAATTTTTCCATATATAGACGACTTGAATGAAAGCT
>NZ_QQAY01000028.1 GCF_003350505.1 Falsibacillus pallidus | reverse complement strand
TTCCCATACCGAACACGGAAGTTAAGCTCTTCAGCGCCAATGGTAGTTGGGGGTTTCCCCCTGCAAGAGTAGGACGTCGCCGGGCAATGAAGAAAAAGCAGCTGAGAGGCTGCTTTTTTTGTGTTTTCTGGAGGAGAAGGTGGCGAGGTATGGGAGTCTAGCCGAGCGAGCGCTCAGTCATACTTAAGAACAAAGAAATAAACCCTTTAATTTGCCAGGCTGTCGCCTGGATATTCGACAAGATCAAGAAACCAGCGAAAATCACCCCATCGGAGCAGAATTGAACTAAAAAAATGATTCAAATTGTCTTTTTATCAATAATTAAAAGGCAAAGTCCTCGTGAAAGGGAACAAATGGAGTAAAAATGGGGGAAATCACCGGCATTTCGACCGCGCTAATGGGTCTATGCGCGAGAAGTGTTTGTTTATGAACCATTCGGGCTGCCTTATGCGCGAAACCAATTTGCCTATGCGCCGTCCAGGAAGGTTTATGCGCCAAAGTCCCCTTCTTATGCGCCAGCGCTCATTTTTGCCCCCATGATCATCTCGATTGAGCGCTCAGTCAACGCGCCAAAGACCAAAACCCTTCAATTTGCCAGGCTATCGCCTGGATATTCGGCAAGATCAAGAGATCAGCGAAAATCACCCCATCGGAGCAGATTTGAACTTATAAATGCTTCAAATTGTCCTTTTATCAATAATTAAGAGACAAACTCATCCTGAAAGGGAACAAAAGAAGTAAAAAGCGGGGAAAATCATCGGAAATTCGCCCGCGCTAATTGGTCTATGCGCGAGAAAGGCTTGTCTATGAACCATTCAGGCTCCCTAATGCGCGAAACCAATTTGCCTATGCGCCGTCCAGGATGGTTTATGCGCGAAAGTCCCCTTCTTATGCGCCAGTGCTCATTTTTGCCCCCATGATCATCTCGATTGAGCGCTCAGTCAATGCAGTCAACGCACCCAAGACCAAAACCTTTCAATTTGCCAGGCTGTCGCCTGGAATATTAGGCAAGATCAAGAGAAGAGAAAAATCCCTCCATAGCAGCAATTGCAAAACCCCCATCCATTCACCATCCTACAAGACCATAAGTAAAACAAAGCAGCCACCCAACTGCTTCACTCTCCATAATTATCATCTCTATCCAACTCTCTTCAAAGCGCATCCTCAACACACCTCAAATAATCCGATATTAATAACGGAATCTTATTCTGGGATATCGATAAAAACTTTGTAATTAACGGGAAATCCTGATTAGGAGTATGTTTGATCAATTCACTCCACCACTCAGTTTCGTATCTGGCAATCATGCTTAGGTTATAGAGTAAAGCATAGTAAATGATTAGTTCAGATAGGGTATCATCTTCAGACTGTTCGCGGGAAAGACATAATGTATCGGTGTAGATGTCATATCGAAAAGGGGCAAAGAATGGAACCAGGGAAGGGGTATTGAACCGAAAAGCTAATTCACGGTCTTGCAGCCACTGGATGCCATTGTTTTTACTGGACAGATACTCTTTAAATTTGCTATCGGCCATTTTAAATTGACCAGGTAAATTCGAAGGCAGCTGATATGCCTCATCAGATTTTGCCAACCTATAAAAGTTCTCTGCTCCTCTGATAAATTTAAATGCTTCATCAAGCTCTGGTATTTCCTTTAGCAAATTCCCCATCACCAATTTATCTCCTTCCAAATGTTTCACGTGGAACATTTGGTGGGAAAAGTGAGAGAAAAGACCATTTTTTTGGATTTTGACTTCATCCTGAAAGAAAAAGTAATTCCTCTTTTTTCGTTTTCTTGAGGAAAGTCCATGGGCAAGGACGCCGGTTGTCGCTGGGTAGAAGGGGTCGACTGTCAGCAGGCAGGCTTTGATGAGATTGACCAGTCCGTAAAACAATAAAATCGGTTTTATATAAATGGGGGATTGTTCTGCCTGGTCTACATATAATCGGCCATGTTCCAAATAATAAATGAAGGAATAGGAATTATTATAGCTTTGTGCATCGGCTTGATCTAATTGGGCCTTTTCATAGCATTTTGATAGGAAGCGCTGAGAGTGGACGGAAGATTGGAAATTCGTTAAATAATCCCACCTTGTTGTATGTTCATTCACTATTTTAAACCTCCGAATAAATTGAAAAATCTAAAATATTTCTATTGCCTTGACAGTATTTTAACCAATTGATAACCTACTAATAATATTTTCGGACCAGGAGGGAAAAGAAAATGTGGGAAACTAAATTTGCAAAAGAAGGATTAACCTTTGATGATGTCTTATTAATGCCTGCTAAATCAGAAGTATTGCCGCGTGATGTTGATTTAAGTGTAGCTTTGACAGATACGTTGAAGTTGAACATCCCGATCATCAGTGCAGGGATGGATACGGTAACAGAGGCCGAGATGGCGATTTCTATGGCACGCCAGGGTGGACTTGGAGTCATTCATAAGAATATGAGTGTTGAACAGCAAGCTGAACAGGTGGATAAAGTAAAGCGTTCAGAAAGCGGCGTTATTACAGATCCTTTCTTTTTAACTCCTGAGCATCAAGTATTTGATGCTGAACATTTAATGGGGAAATATCGCATTTCCGGCGTTCCGATCGTCGATAATCAAGACCAACAGAAATTGGTAGGGATTCTTACCAACCGCGATCTTCGATTCATTCAGGATTATTCGATCCCGATTGAAGAGGTTATGACAAAAGCAAATTTAGTGACAGCACCAGTAGGCACCACTTTGTTGGATGCTGAAAAGATCCTCCAGAAATATAAAATAGAGAAATTGCCGATTGTCGATAATGATGGAGTGTTAAAAGGACTCATCACCATTAAAGACATCGAAAAGGTCATTGAGTTTCCGAACTCTGCTAAGGACAGTCAAGGACGTCTTCTTGTCGGAGCTGCTGTCGGTGTGACAAAGGATACCATGAAGCGTGTCGAGATGCTTGTGAAAGCGAATGTGGATGCCATTGTTGTAGATACAGCCCATGGACATTCCAAAGGCGTTCTGGATACTGTCAGTGAGATTAGAGCAGCCTATCCGGAACTGAATATCATTGCAGGAAACGTTGCGACTCCAGAAGCTACAAGAGATTTAATTGCAGCTGGAGCAGACGTTGTAAAAGTAGGAATCGGGCCAGGCTCCATTTGTACTACCCGTGTTGTTGCCGGAGTAGGGGTTCCTCAGATCACAGCTGTCTATGATTGTGCGAGTGAAGCACGCAAGCTTGGCAAAGCAGTCATTGCCGATGGCGGAATCAAGTATTCAGGTGATGTAGTGAAAGCATTGGCTGCAGGCGGACATGTTGTCATGCTCGGAAGCTTGTTAGCCGGTACTTCTGAAAGTCCAGGGGATACAGAAATCTTCCAAGGCAGACGTTTTAAAGTATACAGAGGAATGGGTTCTGTCGGAGCGATGGAACAAGGTTCTAAAGATCGATACTTCCAGGAAGATGCGAAGAAGTTTGTTCCTGAAGGGATTGAAGGACGACTTCCATATAAAGGACCATTGTCTGATACGATCTACCAGCTGATTGGCGGTTTGCGTTCAGGAATGGGCTACTGTGGTACGAAAAACCTTCAAGAGCTCAGAGAAAATGCACAGTTTATCAAAATGACGGGTGCCGGCCTTCGTGAAAGCCATCCGCATGATGTACAAATCACGAAAGAAGCACCAAATTACTCATTATCTTAATAAATGTGGCAGGAAAGTGACCGAATAGTACTTTCCTGCCATTTTTTGTTGTCGTTTAGGTACATAAGCTGTCTACTCAACGCTAATTAACTATGTTAAAATAGCGGAAGTGCATTTAATGAGTTGGAGGGTAAAAAAGTGAAAAGAATCATGTTTCAAAAGACTTTTGTTTGTCTAATGGTTTTAATAATGGCATTGGGCCTAGTCCAAAAGCCGGCGGATGCTGCTAGTGCTGCCATCAATGTGAATGCAGATGCAGCCATCCTTGTTGAAGCAAGCACCGGTAAAATCCTTTTTGAAAAAAATGCTGATACTTCCCTTGGAATCGCAAGTATGACGAAAATGATGACTGAGTACTTGCTGCTTGAAGCTATTAAAGAAGGAAAAGTAAAATGGGACCAAAAGTATACGGTATCCGCGGATATCTCCGGTTTGTCCCATAACACGTCCCTTAGTAATGTCCCTTTGAGAAACGGCGGACAATATAACATTGAGGACTTATATCATGCTATGGCGATCGAATCTGCGAACGCAGCTGCTATTGCAATCGGTCAAATCATCGGCGGAACAAATGAAAATTTCGTCAAGATGATGAACGACAAAGCAAAAGAGCTTGGAATGAAAAACTATAAATTCGTAAATGCCACTGGTTTGAACAATCGCGACTACAAAGGACCAGGGTATGACTTGGCGATTGTAGGCGGTCCGGAAGATGAGAATGTCATGTCAGCGAAAGATGTAGCGACGTTAGCATACCGCTTGATCAATGACTATCCGGAAGTATTGGAAACTTCCAGTGTACCTACTATGAAGTTTGCTGAAGGTACGGAAGATGAATTCAAAATGAATAACTGGATCAAGATGCTCGATCCAAATTCAAAAGTTTACTATGAAGGATTAGATGGTCTGAAAACAGGTACAACTGATCTTGCAGGCCCTTGTTTTACTGGGACAGCGGAACGAAACGGCAACCGCTTCATTTCAGTCGTCATGAATGTGAAACATGATCCAACTGTTGATTCTTATACTGCCCGATTCAATGAAACTGAAAAAATCATGAACTATGCTTTCTCAAACTTCTCCATTAAAGAAGTCCTTCCGAAAAATGGCGTTTTAAAAAGCAATAAAACAATCCCTGTGGATAAAGGGAAAGAAAAATCCGTAAAGATCCAAACGAATAAACCGTTGAAAATTGTTGTCGAAAATGGCAAAGAAAATCAATATAAGCCGAAAGTTGTCTTGGATAAGAAAAAATTGACGAAAGACGGCAAACTGACTGCACCTGTTAAAAAAGGTGAAGAGGTTGGCTATATTAAGGTTGATTCTAAAGAGAAAAATGATCTTGGGTACCTTCCGAATACAGGAAAGTCCGATGCGAAAGTGTCCATGGTGACAAAAGATGCAGTGGAAAAAGCGAACTGGTTTGTGCTTTCCATGCGTGCAATCGGAGGATTCTTCGGAGATATCTGGCATGGGATCACATCCACAATCAAAGGCTGGTTCTAATCTTTGAAGTTGTAATATGAAAGTAAAGCCTATATATTGAAAAAAGCCTATCTGTCTTGACAGAAGGCTTTTTTTATTGTTTATTTAGCTTTGTGGGGAATCATAATTCCTAGTGTTTTAGTCATATTTTTGGAAGGCAGGATTATTTCTGCGCTTACATATAAAAAGGGGGACGAACAGAATGAAAACAGGTACTGACCGTGTTAAAAGAGGGATGGCAGAAATGCAAAAAGGCGGCGTCATCATGGACGTTGTCAATGCTGAACAAGCGAAAATTGCAGAGGAAGCAGGCGCTGTAGCCGTTATGGCATTAGAGCGTGTGCCATCTGATATCCGTGCAGCTGGCGGAGTGGCACGGATGGCTGATCCGAGAATTGTTGAGGAAGTAATGGGAGCAGTAACGATTCCGGTTATGGCAAAAGCACGCATCGGCCATATCGTTGAAGCACGTGTTCTGGAAGCAATGGGAGTGGACTATCTTGATGAAAGTGAAGTTTTAACACCTGCTGATGAAGAGTTTCACTTGAATAAAAAAGATTTCACTGTTCCATTTGTCTGCGGATGCCGCGATCTTGGTGAAGCAGCACGCCGCATCGGAGAAGGCGCCTCTATGCTTCGTACAAAAGGTGAGCCCGGTACAGGAAACATTGTTGAAGCTGTTCGTCATATGCGAAAAGTGAATGCCCAAGTCCGTAAAGTGGTCAGCATGAATGAAGATGAATTGATGACAGAAGCTAAACTTCTTGGGGCTCCATATGAAATCCTTCTTGAAATCAAGCGTCATGGCCGTTTACCTGTCGTTAATTTTGCAGCCGGAGGTATTGCAACCCCTGCAGATGCAGCGCTCATGATGGAGCTTGGGGCTGACGGAGTTTTCGTAGGATCCGGAATCTTCAAGTCTGAGAACCCTGCAAAGTTTGCGAGAGCCATTGTAGAGGCTACCACTCATTATCAGGATTATAAGTTGATCGCAGAGCTGTCAAAAGATTTAGGGGTAGCGATGAAGGGGATTGAAATCTCCACATTAAAACCTGAAATGCGCATGCAGGAACGCGGCTGGTAAGGAGTGGATCAGTAATGGTGAAAATCGGTATATTGGGCCTTCAGGGAGCTGTGAGAGAACATGTCCGCTCCATTGAGGAGTCAGGTGCAGAAGCTGCTGTCATTAAAAAAGTGGAGCAGCTGAGTGAAGTGGATGGACTGATCATCCCTGGCGGTGAAAGTACGGCCATAAGGAAGCTGATTGATAAATACGGCTTCATGGATCATCTAAAAGAGTTTGCTAAACAAGGCAAGCCGATGTTCGGAACATGCGCCGGTTTGATTCTTTTGGCAAAACATATCGTGGATTATAAAGAGCCGCATATCGGTGTCATGGATATCACGGTTGAACGAAACTCTTTCGGGCGCCAAAAGGAAAGCTTTGAAGCAGACCTTGCCATTGCGGGAGTGGCAGACGATTTCACTGCGGTCTTCATCCGAGCTCCGCATATCGTAAAAGCAGGAGAAAACGTGGAGATTTTAGCTAAATATGAAGAGCGGATCGTCGCAGCAAGAGAAGGTCAATTTTTAGGATGTTCTTTTCATCCTGAATTGACTGATGATCACCGCCTGACTCAATACTTCGTCAATATGGTCGAAGAGGCGAAATCAAAACAATTTGCATAAAATGGTTGAAATTGCTCCATAATTATAGTAAATTAATGTATAAATTTTAATAAGCAAAACGTTGATAGGAAACAGTAGCAGGTTTTTGTTCTAAAAGAGAGTCGGTGGCTGGTGGAAACCGATGGACAATACTTGTGAATCCGTCCTTGAGTAAAGTGCTGAACAAGGCTTTTGCCAGTAGGTGCTTTCGGTTAAAAACCGTTATGGATGCAAGAGGAAAGCAGGGAAATTTCCTGTTTTCAATTAGGGTGGCAACGCGGGTAGCTCTCGTCCCTTTCCAGGGGATGAGGGCTTTTTTGTTGTCAAAAAACAATTAGGAGGAAAAAAGATGCTGGATATTAAATACTTAAGAGCTCATTTTGACGAAGTGAAAGAAATGCTGCAGCACCGCGGGGAGGACTTAACAGACTTCGGTAAATTTGAAGAATTGGATCATAAGCGCCGTGAATTAATTGTGAAAACAGAAGAGCTGAAAAGCAGAAGAAATGAGGTTTCTCAACAAATTGCCCAATTAAAGAGGGAAAAGCAGGATGCTGAAGCATTGATCATCGAGATGAAGGATGTCGGGGCAGAAATCAAAGGATTGGATGACCAATTGCGTACGGTGGAAGAAGAGTTGAATCATCTTCTTTTATCCATTCCAAATATCCCGCATGAAAGCACGCCAATTGGCGCAACGGAAGATGATAATGTAGAAGTCCGCAAGTGGGGAGAGCTTCCTGGTTTTTCTTTTGAGCCAAAGCCGCACTGGGATCTTGCAACAGATCTTGGGATTCTTGATTTTGAACGTGCCGGCAAAGTAACAGGCAGCCGCTTCGTGTTCTATAAAGGACTTGGCGCAAGGTTAGAGCGTGCATTGATGAACTTCATGCTCGACCTTCATATTGAAGAGCACGGCTATCAGGAAGTCATCCCTCCGTATATGGTAAACCGTACAAGCATGATAGGCACTGGCCAGCTTCCTAAGTTTGAAGAGGATGCCTTCTTAATCGAAAGCGAAGATTATTTCTTGATTCCAACAGCAGAAGTACCGGTAACGAACCTGCACCGCGATGAAATTTTGAATGGTGAGCAGCTGCCGATCAACTATGCGGCATACAGTGCATGCTTCCGCTCTGAGGCAGGATCTGCAGGCCGTGATACTCGCGGACTCATCCGTCAGCATCAATTCAACAAAGTAGAGCTTGTGAAGTTTGTTAAACCGGAGGATTCTTATGCTGAACTTGAAAAGCTGACAGGCCATGCGGAAAAAATTCTTCAGCTCTTGGGCCTTCCTTACCGTGTCTTGAGCATGTGTACAGCTGATTTAGGCTTCACAGCAGCGAAGAAATACGATATTGAAGTATGGATTCCCAGCTATGACAGCTATCGTGAAATCTCTTCTTGCAGTAACTTTGAAAGCTTCCAGGCACGTCGCGCAAATATTCGCTTCCGCAGAGAAATGAATGGCAAGCCTGAGCATGTCCATACATTGAATGGTTCTGGATTGGCGATCGGGCGTACAGTTGCGGCGATCCTCGAGAACTATCAGCAAGAGGATGGAACGATTGTTATACCTGAGGTTTTACGTCCATACATGGGCAACAAGGAAGTTATTAAGTAATAGGTAATGGCTAATGGGGAAGAGGTTTCTCTTCCCAAAAATAATTTTAATATAATTAGTTGACAGGGGATTGAATACATGTTATTCTAGTTCTTGTCGATACGGAGGAATACCCAAGTCCGGCTGAAGGGATCGGTCTTGAAAACCGACAGGCGGGTTACACCGCGCGGGGGTTCGAATCCCTCTTCCTCCGCCATTGATTTAAAAACAACCATAGCGCATAAATTGGAGATGTTTGAACCCACTGCTTCCGGCAGTGGGTTTTTTGTATTAATCGAGGGCTGCAGTCAGGATTGCAGCTCTTTTTATATCACCTGATGTCTGTCCAATCAACATCGATGTTTAACAAAGCTTTCTGAAACAAAAAAAGCTGCCTTCCTTGTTAAAGGAAAACAGCTGTATCAATCATTATTTTTTCAAAGCCTGCGTCTGCTTCATGAAGTATCCGATTCGTTCAATGATCGGCTCGATCGAAGCTTCGTCATTCATTAAATCGTATTCGTTGATATTCAGGCGTAGGACTGGGCACGCATTGAAGGAATTGACCCAGTTCTCGTAGCGCAGGTGCATTTCTCTCCAATATTCCACAGGCGTCTGCTGCTCCATTGGACGGCCCCTTAAGCGGATGCGGTCCAATACATCGTCAATGGACCCTTCCAGATAGATGAGCAAATCCGGATGAGGGAAATAAGGAGTCATGACCATTGCATCGAACAGACTCTTATACGTATCATAGTCAATTTCAGACATGTTGCCTTTTTCGTAGTGCATTTTGGCAAAGATGCCCGTATCTTCATAGATGGAGCGGTCTTGGATGAACCCGCCTCCGTATTCAAAGATCCTCTTTTGCTCTTTGAAGCGCTCTGCTAAAAAGTAAATCTGCAAATGAAAGCTCCAGCGCTTAAAATCGTGATAGAACTTGTCCAGATATGGATTGGTATCGACTTTCTCGAAAGAAGTGCGGAAGCCAAGCGCATTGGCCAACGAATTGGTCATCGTGGACTTTCCTACACCAACTGTTCCGGCAATCGTGATGACTGCGTTAGAAGGAATTCCGTATTTATTGCGAAGATCCATTGTATTGTACTCCTTTATTGATTGTATTCGTTAATGTTTCCAGGATGGTATCTAAGTCGCCTTTATTTTTAACAAAGTCCATTTCGTCGCCGTTAAAACGAAGAACGGGTACATCCGGATACGTTTTTTCGAAATGATCCATGAATTGGTCATAATCGGATGAAAGCTGTTCAAGATAAAGCGGGCTGATTTTCTTTTCGAATTCCCGGCCTCGCATTTTGATCCTTGCCAGAAGCGTGTCCAGGCTGGCATTCAAATAAATGACGACGTTTGGACGAGGCATGTCACCAGTCAGGATGTTATAGATCTGCAAGTATTTCTCAGCTTGCACGTCTTGAAGGGTGCGCTGGGCAAAAATAAGGTTTTTGAATATGTGGTAATCGGCCACTACCGGCTTGTTTTGATTTAAGTAATGCTTCTGGATATCCTCTAGTTGCTTATAGCGGTTGCAGAGGAAAAACATTTCCGTTTGAAAGCTCCACTCATCAATATTCTCATAGAACTTGTCCAAAAATGGATTCTCGTCTACTATTTCTTTTAAAAAGTGCATATGAAAATGTTCGGAAATGGCTTTAGCGAGTGAAGTCTTGCCAATTCCGATCGGCCCTTCAACGGTGATGAAAGGTAATCGTTCCATCCGATGTCCTCCTCGGTTATCTATAATAAAATGATTTCATAAACGAACTAAGATAATTAGCGGCAAGTCATATTTTAACACAACATCCAATGGGCAGGGCATGGAAACTTTTAATTTTCCAGGCAATAAAAAAAGCTGCCTGATATCAGCAGCAGTTTTTCCACTCATCTTTTTACAACATCAAAATTTTCGACAATCAGCAGCCAGTTTTGTGGGAAGGATAGACCGAGCTTCCAGTAGCTCATCCCTCTGAGCTTCAATTCTTTTATTAGATCGAATTTCGCCTGTATGGACCTGGCGTCCTCGAACCAAACTTTATGTTTCTTCCCTTTTTCATCCTGATAGTCAAAGTGCGGCGCCTGATCCTTTTGGTCATAGGCGATGGGGACATTATATTTGGCTGCAAGCTGTATGGCCTGCTGCGGGCTGACCGCCTTTGCCGTATCCCTTCCAGGAACAAAAGGCAATGTCCAGTCATATCCATAGAGATTTTGCCCCATCAGAATTTTAGAAGGCGGGATTTCCGTCACAGCATAGTCGAGTACTTTTCGGACAGGCCCAATCGGCGAAATGGCCATTGGCGGACCGCCGCTGTATCCCCATTCATACGTCATGATCACCACAAAATCCACAATTTCCCCGTGCGCTTTGTAATCATGGGCTTCATACCATTTGCCTTTCTGTCCGGCAGATGTCTTTGGGGCGAGGGCAGTGGACATCAGCCAGCCTTCCTGAGAAAAGCGCTTCTTTGCCCGTCTTAGAAATTGGTTGTAGGCTTCCTTATCCTGCGGCCGTAAATATTCAAAGTCAAAATGGATATCCCGGAATCCGTATTTTTTGGCCGTGGCTACGATATTGTTTAAGAATTGCGTCTGGATATTTTGATTTGTCAGGAGGATGCGGCCCAATTCGTCGCTGAACTGTCCTTCTTCCTGATTGGTGATGACCATCATCATGACATTTTTATTTGCCTTGGCAATGGACGGAAGATTGCCGAGAGGGGGCTCTTCAAGGGAGCCGTCGCGTTTGGCCCGGAAGCTGAAAGGGGCCAGATAAGTCAAATAAGGAGCAGCTTCCCTGGCGCTGTCTTCCAGGTTTTTAGGCACGGTTTTGCCGAAAGGCTCTACATATCCATTGAACTCGGCTTTTTCTTTTTTGCCTGTTGGGATATACAGTCTGAATCCCGTTCTGAGCGGCTGGTTGGGACTGATATTATTGACCCTTGCCAGTTCTGCCAGCGGGATATTGAATTTCCTTGCAATTGAAAATAGGCTGTCGCCTGGCTGCACCCAATAGAAGCTTCCCGCAATCGGGATGACAAGCGTCTGTCCTACCACTAAATTACGGGGGTTCGGAACCTCATTGGCTTCAATGATATCCTGTGCAGTCGTTCCAAACGTCTGTGCAATGCTAAACAACGTTTCGTTTTGCCGTACCACATGTATCTGCATAGTTGATGCCTCCCTTGCCTGTAGTGTTCACTATAGACATTTTATGAGGGAGATTCGAATACATGCGGATTTACAAATATTGCTCCAAAATTATTTTGGATTCCTGTACGTTTGCCTGCAGCACGTTTTCCATCATTCTCAGTGCATACCGATTGTCCTCCTCAGCAACTGATGCCAGGCAGTCGGATGGGATAAAGAGCGTATATTCGCGCATATAGGCATCGTTCGCGCTGAAGAGCACGCAGATGTTGCCGGCAATTCCAGTCAAAATCAAGGATTTGACGCCGAGATGGTACAGCAGGGTATTAAGGGCAGTACCGTAAAAGGCAGAGTGCTTGGGCTTAATGAGAAAGTAGTCATCCGGCCCCGGCTTTAAATGGGATAAAATCATTTCGTTTTGATCATTCAGGCATTTTTGATAGATGGTTTCTAAATTCGCCTGCCATAGATTATAATGGTCATTAATATAGATAACCGGTATATTCTTTTCCTTGCATTGCTGCTTCAACCGGGAAAGGGGCTGTACGATCCTGGCTGTATGGCCGGCGAGGACTGCCCCGTGTTCAAAATCAAATGGATTGATGATATCGATGATCAGCAGCGCGTATTTCGGATTGGAATCCTTCAATTTTTCGCTCACACTCCTTTGTTGTTAGTGTGGGTTGAGTGGATGTATTTTATAAGGAGTTAATAATCGATATGGATTTTAATGATGAATATTATATGAAGAAAGCCATAGAAGAAGCAGAGAAAGCGAAAGCCCTGAATGAAGTCCCGATCGGTGCGGTCATTGTCAAAGATGGGGAAATCATCTCTTCTGCCTACAATTTAAGGGAAACCACCCAAAACGCTGTTACGCACGCCGAACTGATCGCCATTGAAAAGGCATGCGAGAAGCTTGGGACATGGAGGCTTGAAGGGGCAGAGCTGTATGTGACCCTTGAACCATGTCCGATGTGCAGCGGCGCCCTCATCCTTTCCAGAGTGGAACGTGTGGTCTACGGTGCGCCCGATCCTAAAGCCGGATGTGCAGGGACGCTGATGAACTTGTTGACGGATGAGAGATTCAATCATCAATGCCAAGTTGTAAGCGGGGTCCTGGAGGAAGAGTGCGGCGGCATGCTCACGGATTTCTTTAAAGAGCTGAGGAAAAGAAAAAAAGAAGAGAAGCGTTTGGCAAAATTGGGATTGGCTCCGGATGAAGGAATTGACATCCCATAACCATTGCTTTTTTCTGTAAGAGCTAGTATACTTATTTTGTGTCAGCGATGACGCAACTTAATATGGTATCAACTTTGCCGTGCTAGGCGGGGAAATAGCGGAGCCCTGTACTCGCAATCCGCTCCAGCGAGGCTGAATCCCTTCCCGAGGCTGGTTAACTGTAGGGTCTGCCTCAAGTAAGTGGTGTTGACGTCTGGGTCCTGCGCAATGAGAATCCATGAACCATGTCAGGTCCGGAAGGAAGCAGCATTAAGTGGTCCCTCTCATGTGCCGCAGGGCAGCCTGGGCCGAGCTAACTGCTTGGGTAACGCTTATGGTTGCCAGTCGACGGAAGGTGCACGGCAGTTATATACTTAAACAAAACTCATCTTAATCGGATGAGTTTTTTTGTCTTTGTAAAGTCGATTTTGAATGCGTTATAATGTAGAATGTATATAAATGATAGATGCAAGTTAAAGGAGGAGGGAATTGCATGAGTTATCAAGCTTTATATCGCGTCTTCAGACCGCAGTTTTTCCATGACGTCATTGGCCAGGGCCATGTGACGAAAACCCTTCAAAATGCCCTCCTGCAGCAAAAGATATCTCATGCTTATCTTTTTTCAGGTCCGAGGGGGACAGGGAAAACGAGTGCGGCAAAGATTCTCGCCAAAGCGGTGAACTGTGAGAAAGGGCCGACAGCAGAGCCTTGCAATGAGTGCGACTCATGCAAAGGCATTACGGACGGTTCGATTTCCGATGTCATCGAAATCGATGCAGCATCAAACAATGGCGTAGAAGAAATCCGCGATATACGCGACAAGGTAAAATTTGCACCGAGTTCCGTTCCATATAAGGTCTATATCATCGATGAGGTTCATATGCTTTCCATCGGGGCGTTCAACGCATTGCTGAAGACACTCGAAGAACCTCCGAAGCATGTCATTTTCATCCTGGCTACAACGGAGCCGCACAAGATTCCGCTGACGATCATTTCACGGTGCCAGCGCTTTGACTTCAAGCGGATCACGATTCAGGATATTGTCGGATGGATGAAGCATATTGCAGATGAAGCCTCTGTAGAAGCGGACGAAAAGGCCCTGCACATCATCGCCCGTGCAGCTGAAGGCGGGATGAGGGATGCACTCAGCCTCTTCGACCAGACCATTTCCTTCAGCCAAGGAAGTGTCACCCTTGATGATGCATTGACAGTGACAGGCTCCGTTGCGCAGTCCCACCTCAATAAATTGGCGAAAGCCGTGCATGAAAAGGACACAGCCACAGCCATCATGTCACTTGAAGAACTCATCTACCACGGAAAAGACCCTTCAAGATTTACGGAAGATTTCATCCTATATTTCAGGGATATGCTGCTTTATAAAACAGCCCCTAATTTGGAAGAGTCGCTCCAAAGGGTCCTGCTGGATGACGAATTTAAGTCACTTGCTGAAGAGATCCCGGCACATCAGATATATGAATATATCGATACCCTGAATAAAACCCAGCAGGAAATGAAATTCACCAACAACGCCAGGATCTATCTGGAGGTATCCCTTGTCAAGCTATGCCAAACATCTGCTCCTGCAGCTTCGGCAAGCTCGGACAGCGGCGATTACCAGGCACTCGTTGGAAAGATCACTGAGCTTGAAAATGAATTAAGGCAGCTGAAAGCACAAGGTCCAGTCCATACGCAGCCTGATGCGGGAAGCGTGCCTGCCAAAAAACAAGCACGCAGTACGAAAGGCTTCAGGGTACAGGCGGGAAAAATCCAAAAGGTCCTCAAAGAAGCAACCAGGGAAGATCTCAGTTCGATCAAGAGCCGCTGGGGAGATATGCTTGATATGCTAAACCAGCGTCAAATGCGGTCGCAGGCTGCCCTCTTAAACGATGCAGAACCTGCTGCGGCATCATCAGATGCATTCGTCCTTAAATTTAAATATGAAATCCATTGTCAAATGGCCATGGATAACCATATATTTTTACAAACGATCACTGCCATCCTTCAAGAGTTTACAGGGAACACCTATCAGCCGATTGGCGTCCCAGAAGAGCAGTGGATGAAAATAAGGGAAGACTTCATCCAGAATGGACAAGGAGAAGAAGGTTCTGAGGATGGGGCAGCCCCGGAAGAAGATCCGTTCATTGCTGAAGCAAGGAAATTGGTAGGAGCGGATTTACTGGAAGTAAAAGATTAATATTAAAATAACTGGAGGTAATGAATCATGCGTGGAATGGGAAATATGCAAAACATGATGAAACAGATGCAAAAAATGCAAAAGAAAATGGCAGAGGCTCAAGAAGAGCTTAACGCGAAGAAAATTACAGGGACTGCCGGCGGCGGCATGGTTACCGTAGTCATCTCTGGACAAAAAGAAATCCTGGAAGTGAATATTAAAGAAGAAGTAGTAGATCCAGACGATATCGAAATGCTGCAAGATTTGGTTCTAGCGGCTACAAATGATGCAATCAAACAAGTGGAAGAACTGACAAACCAAACGATGGGACAGTTTACTAAAGGATTGAACCTTCCAGGAATGTAGTAGGGGGAAATAAATAGAATGCATTATCCTGAACCAATATCCAAGCTGATCGACAGCTTCATGAAATTGCCAGGAATCGGGCCGAAAACAGCAGCCCGACTGGCATTTTTTGTATTAGGCATGAAAGAAGATACTGTCCTTGATTTCGCTAAAGCTCTTGTAGATGCCAAAAGGAACCTGGGCTACTGCTCCGTTTGCGGCCATATAACAGATCAAGATCCGTGCTACATCTGCGAGGACCAGAGAAGGGACCGCACTGTCATCTGTGTGGTGCAGGAACCAAAGGATGTCATCGCGATGGAGAAAATGAAGGAGTTCGGCGGTCTGTACCACGTTCTTCACGGATCTATCTCTCCAATGGACGGCATCGGGCCGGAAGACATCAATATCCCGGATCTGCTGAAGCGTCTGCAGGATGAAACCGTAGAAGAAGTCATCTTAGCAACCAACCCGAACATAGAAGGGGAAGCGACGGCTATGTACATATCCCGGCTGCTGAAGCCGTCAGGGATCAAAGTCACGCGCATCGCCCACGGACTACCGGTCGGCGGAGATCTGGAATACGCCGACGAAGTAACTTTATCCAAAGCATTAGAAGGTAGAAGAGAAGTTTAACACATACGAGGTGGCCTATCTTGTTTCGAAAAAAGGGGAAACTGCGGAAAGAATATAATCAAAAGCTGATTGACAGCATGGAGAAAGCGAAGCAGGATTGGTTCCAGCATCGCTCCCTGGTCAACTTAAGTGCAGATTATAATGAAGAGCTCATCTGCCAGACAAAATTGGCAGAAGCCAAGTATTTCTTTCTATTTAAAGAAGTAAAACATCGTAATATTGTCATGAAGTAAATAATCATCTCTCCTAAAGTTCTTTTTGGACAATCCCTTCATAGAATGGATACAAAGAGTAACTTGGGGGAGATTTTTTTGAGTCCAATTATCATTATTGCGGTATTATGCGGATTGATCCTGTTTTTGCTTGCTTCAGGGTCTGCGGCAAAACCTTTTAAATTTCTTGGAACAGCCTGCATTAAAATCATGATCGGCGCCTTATTCTTATTTTTCCTCAATGCTTTTGGAAGCAGGATCGGCCTTCATGTCCCAATCAATCTGGCCACCTCGTCTGTATCAGGGTTCTTAGGAATCCCTGGCATGCTGGGGCTGGCCGCACTGCAGCTCTGGATCCTTCCACATTAAGCAGAGTGTTTTAAAAGCAGCCATGGAAAAGGTCCATCAGAGAAGGTAAAAATCCTGTAGTTGAAACTTCGTTCCCTCCAGAGTGGATCCTGAGTACGGCGGGACACGTGAAATCCCGTCGG
>NZ_QQAY01000027.1 GCF_003350505.1 Falsibacillus pallidus | reverse complement strand
GAAATCGCCAACGACACAGACTACGGCTTGACGGGTGCAGTCATCACGAACAACCGCGCACACATCGACCAGGCGAAGGAAGACTTCCATGTCGGTAACCTTTACTTCAACCGCGGCTGTACAGGCGCGATCGTCGGCTACCAGCCGTTTGGCGGATTCAACATGTCCGGAACCGACTCCAAAGCGGGCGGCCCAGACTACCTAATGCTTCATATGCAAGCGAAAACAACATCTGAAATGCTTTAAAATAGAAAAGCGGAAGCGCCTTGAAAGCTGCGACTGGCATAAGACGGAACTCGAAGGAAATCCTGATTTCCGTAGAGTTATGGCTTATGACCTCGAGCAGCTAGGCGCAGAAGCTGGACAGTGAATAAAAGGGCTGGCTTTTTTTAGCCAGCCCTGTTTTAAAATAATGAACTTCATGAATGGAGGAATAAGCATGATTAAAACAAATGAAATCATTGAACAGACAGAACGCTTCGGTGCACCGAACTACCATCCCCTGCCGATTGTGATCTCAGAAGCTGAAGGTGTATGGGTGAAAGATCCGGAAGGTAATAAATATATGGATATGCTGAGCGCCTATTCCGCAGTTAACCAAGGGCATCGCCATCCAAAAATCATCCAGGCGTTAAAGGATCAGGCCGATCGCGTCACTTTGACTTCCCGTGCATTCCATAATGATCAGCTCGGACCTTGGTACGAAAAAATCTGCGAATTGACAAATAAAGAAATGGCTCTCCCGATGAACACTGGAGCTGAAGCTGTTGAAACAGCAATCAAAGCCGCTCGCAGATGGGCATACGACATTAAGGGTGTTCCTGATGGCCAGGCAGAAATCATCGCATGTGTCGGAAATTTCCACGGCAGGACGATGACAGCTGTTTCCCTTTCTTCTGAAGAAGAATATAAACGCGGTTTCGGACCAATGCTTCCGGGCATTAAGTTGATTCCATACGGAGATTTGGATGCGCTGAAAGAAGCCATCACGCCAAATACAGCTGCATTCCTTATTGAGCCGATTCAAGGTGAAGCAGGAATTGTCTTGCCTGAACAAGGATTTTTAAAGGCCGCACATGAATATTGCAAAGAAAATAAAGTTCTCTTCATCGCAGATGAGATCCAGGCTGGCCTTGCACGTTCCGGAAAAATGTTTGCGTGTGAATGGGAAGATGTCGATCCGGATATGTACATTCTTGGAAAAGCGCTAGGCGGCGGGGTTTTCCCAATTTCCTGCGTAGTGGCTAACAAGGAGATTTTGAATGTATTCAACCCTGGTTCACATGGGTCCACATTCGGCGGCAATCCGATGGCCTGTGCCGTTTCGGTAGCTGCCTTGGACGTACTGGTTGATGAAAAGCTTGCAGAGCGTTCATTGGAGCTCGGCGAATACTTCATGGATAAGCTAAAGGAAATCGAAAATCCAATAATCAAAGAAGTCAGGGGAAGAGGCCTGTTCATAGGTGTCGAGCTAAAAGAGCCGGCGCGAAAATATTGTGAGAGCCTTAAAGAGCAGGGGCTGCTTTGCAAAGAAACACATGATACAGTGATCCGCTTTGCTCCACCACTTGTCATTTCAAAAGAAGAATTGGACTGGGCAATTGAAAGAATCAAAAATGTGCTTTCTTAATGTGTTAAGATGACAGCATAAAGAAACTACCAAAAGAGGCGAATAGTGATGGAGAACCTGAACTTATTTACATCAACTCAAGAAGTTATTAAGGAAGCGCTCACAAAACTGGGCTATGATGAGGCACTTTATGAATTATTAAAAGAACCTCTAAGAATGCTTACGGTCCGCATCCCAGTCAGAATGGATGATGGCAAAATAAAAGTATTCACAGGGTATCGCGCCCAGCACAATGATGCTGTTGGCCCTACAAAAGGGGGCGTCCGTTTCCATCCTGAAGTAGATGAAGAAGAAGTTAAGGCTCTTTCTATGTGGATGAGTTTGAAATGCGGAATTGTCGATCTGCCATATGGGGGAGGAAAAGGCGGAATCATCTGCGACCCCCGCACCATGTCCATGAGCGAGATCGAGAGGCTCAGCCGTGGATATGTTCGTGCAATCAGCCAAATCGTAGGCCCTACAAAAGATATACCTGCACCTGATGTTTATACCAATTCACAAATCATGGCTTGGATGATGGATGAATACAGCCGTTTGAGAGAATACGACTCCCCTGGATTCATCACGGGGAAGCCGATTGCCTTAGGAGGATCCCAAGGCCGTGAAAAAGCAACGGCTCAAGGGGTAACCATCTGCATTGAAGAAGCAGCTAAGAGAAAAGGGATAGAAATTAAAGGTGCACGGGTCGTCATCCAGGGATTTGGAAATGCAGGTAGCTTTTTAGCGAAGTTCATGCATGATGCCGGCGCGAAGGTTGTCGGCATTTCCGATGCGTACGGCGGACTCCATGATCCTAATGGTTTGGATATCGATTATCTATTAGATCGCCGAGATAGCTTCGGTACGGTTACGACCTTATTCGAAAATACAATTTCCAACCAGGAACTGCTTGAGTTGGATTGCGATATCCTTGTGCCTGCTGCAGTCTCCAACCAAATTACTGCAGATAATGCAAATTCCATTAAAGCGTCTATTGTCGTTGAGGCTGCAAATGGCCCAACAACTATGGAAGCTACAAGAATTCTTTCTGATAAAGGCATCCTGCTGGTACCGGATGTACTTGCGAGCGCTGGAGGCGTTACCGTTTCCTACTTCGAGTGGGTTCAGAACAACCAGGGATACTATTGGACAGAAGAAGAAGTAAATGATAAATTGCGCAAAAAACTAGTAGAATCCTTTAACAACGTGTATGAAACAGCTGAAAACCGCAGAATCAACATGCGTCTGGCTGCCTACATGGCCGGTGCCCGCAAAATGGCGGAAGCGTCTAAATTTAGAGGATGGGTATAAAGAAAAGCGGAGCCGACTGTTTAGAGGCGCCGAGGTTGGACGAAAAAACTAAGACACCCAAGGTTTAATCCTGGGTGTCTTTGCTTTATATACAAGCGCTTAGCGGGTTGCACGCGGTTCTGGATCGCGCTCAAGCTCTTCGCTCGGTTTGAACAATAGACCGAGGTTGATAAGCCCGGCGATTCCAACTAAACCATAGATGATGCGGGAAAGTGCAGCTCCTTGTCCACCGAATATAGCTGCGACCAAGTCGAATTGGAAGAACCCAATTAGACCCCAGTTGATGGCGCCGATAATGGTAAGAACAAGTGCAATACGTTGAATTCCACTCATATTGTTTTCCTCCTTAACAAATAGCTACGTCTTTAGATTCCGACGAGCTTACTTAAATTATTCATCATCTTCATGTTTTATATGCAGCTGTAAAACGTATGGCCAAGCATCTTTTTTGCAAATGCTAGTCCTGTGGTTAATAATGATGCCAAGGAGGGATTTTTGTAATGAATGAATTCACTTTTTATAACCCGGTAAAATTAATTTTCGGAAAAGATCAATTATCAGAGTTGAAAAACGAGCTGCCCCAATACGGAAAAAAAGTTCTACTTGTATATGGCGGCGGAAGCATCAAGAAAAGCGGTCTTTATGATAAAGTAGTAGCTGAATTAAAGGAAATGGATGCAGAGGTATTTGAACTTGCAGGTGTTGAACCTAACCCTCGTGTGACAACTGCACGCAAAGGGATTGAAATCTGCAAGAAAGAAAATATCGATGTATTGCTCGCGGTCGGAGGCGGAAGCGTCATCGACTGTACAAAACTGATTGCTGCAGGAGCAAAATATGATGGAGATGCTTGGGATCTTGTAACGAAAAAAGCATTCGCAAAAGAAGCACTGCCATTTGGTACTGTGCTGACTTTAGCTGCCACAGGTTCTGAAATGAACGCTGGTTCTGTTATAACAAACTGGGAAACAAACGAGAAATATGGCTGGGGAAGCCCTGCTACATTCCCTAAATTCTCGATTTTGGACCCTCAAAACACGTTTACCGTTCCGAAAAACCATACCATTTATGGAATGGTCGATATGATGTCCCACGTTTTTGAACAATACTTCAACAACGCGGACAATACACCTGTACAGGACCGCATGTGCGAAGGCGTATTGAATACGGTCATTGAAACAGCACCAAAATTAATAGATGATCTGGAAAATTACGAACTTCGCGAAACCATTCTTTATGCAGGGAATATTGCATTGAATGGAATGCTTCAAATGGGGTACAGAGGCGACTGGGCGACCCATAACATCGAACATGCTGTTTCAGCAGTCTACGATATCCCGCATGCAGGCGGATTGGCAATCCTGTTCCCTAACTGGATGAAGCACAACCTTGATGTGAATCCTGCTCGCTTTAAGCAAATGGCTGTCAACGTATTCGGTGTAGACCCAGAAGGGAAATCCGATAAAGAAGCAGCGCTTGAAGGAATTGAGAAGCTCCGCGAATTCTGGAGTTCAATCGGTGCTCCTTCAAGTCTTGCCGACTATGATATCGACGACAGCAAGCTTGATTCCATTGCAGACAAAGCAATGTCCAATGGTGAATTCGGCAACTTCACAAAATTGAATCGCGACGACGTACTGTCCATCTTGAAAGCTTCTTTATAAAAAGAAGAGGAAGGCTGCTCTTTAATTGAGCAGCCTATTTTTATTTCAACTGGACACCATCCGGATTAATTCCATAAAAAAAATTAAATTGGATACGCTTACAGTACAGGGGATTTCTTGATTATCATCGCAGCTTTCGATAAAGTGATAAAAGACCACTAATTAAACGGAGGAAATTTCATGACACATATTAAATTTGACTATTCCAAAGCTCTTTCGTTTTTCGGCGAACATGAACTTACATATTTGCGTGATGCAGTTAAAGTCGCCCACCATTCCCTGCATGAACAAACTGGGGCGGGTAATGACTTCTTAGGCTGGATCAATCTGCCGTCTGATTATGATAAAGAAGAATTCTCAAGAATCCAAAAGGCTTCTGAGAAAATCAAGAATGATTCCGATATCCTGCTTGTCATCGGCATCGGCGGTTCCTACCTTGGTGCTCGTGCGGCTATCGAGATGCTGAACCACAGCTTCTATAATGCCCTGTCTAAAGAAGACCGCAAGACGCCTCAAGTCTTCTTTGTCGGAAATAACATCAGTTCCACTTACATGAAAGATTTAATGGACCTTTTAAAAGGAAAAGACTTCTCCATCAATGTTATCTCCAAGTCAGGGACGACAACAGAGCCGGCATTGGCATTCCGTATCTTCCGCAAGCTTTTGGAAGAAAAATATGGTGTGGATGAAGCGAAGGGACGCATTTATGCGACAACAGATAAAGCAAAAGGTGCATTGAAAACCTTAGCGACAGAAGAAGGCTATGAGTCATTCATCATTCCTGATGATGTCGGCGGCCGTTATTCTGTTCTGACTCCTGTTGGACTTCTGCCAATCGCTGTAAGCGGCGTGAACATTGAAGAAATGATGGACGGAGCTAAAAAAGCAAGTGAAGACTTCAGCCATTCAGAGATCGAAGAAAATATCGCATATCAATATGCAGCAGTTCGAAACGTCCTTTACAATAAAGGAAAAACAATCGAAATGCTGATCAACTACGAACCAGGACTTCAATATTTTGCTGAATGGTGGAAGCAGCTGTTCGGTGAAAGTGAAGGGAAAGATCAAAAAGGCATCTATCCTTCATCTGCGAATTTCTCTACAGACCTGCATTCTTTAGGGCAGTATGTACAGGAAGGAAGACGCGACATTTTCGAAACAATCATTAAAGTGGATGAACCGCGCCACGAATTGACGATTGAAGAGGAAAGCAACGATCTTGATGGATTGAATTACTTAGCCGGTAAAACGGTTGATTTCGTCAACAACAAAGCATTCGAAGGAACTTTGCTTGCCCATACAGATGGAGGAGTTCCAAACTTGATCGTGGAAATCCCTGCGATGGATGCCTATACATTCGGCTATTTGGTTTACTTCTTCGAAAAAGCTTGCGCAATGAGCGGATACTTGCTTGGCGTCAATCCATTTGATCAGCCAGGTGTTGAAGCATATAAAGTGAACATGTTTGCTCTATTAGGCAAACCTGGCTTCGAAGAGAAAAAAGCAGAACTCGAAAAACGTCTGAAGTAATCGTGAATTAAGAAACCTTGGCAGAATGGTCTGCCAAGGTTTTTTTATATATGTGGAAAGAAAGGGAATAGTACGGCCGCTGCCATGAGAAACTAAGAAAAATATGCTTAAGGGAGTGCAGCAGCAATGATAGAATTAGAATCACGAATTGAAGGGCAGCATTACCAATTATATAAATTAGAACAGCTATTAAAGCCGCTTGGCTATACCATTGGCGGCAATTGGGAATATGATCATGGCTGCTTTGACTACAAAATCGATGATGAAGTAGGCTATCAATTCTTACGTCTGCCATTCACCTCCGTTGATGGGCAGCTGGATGCCAGAGGTGCCACTGTCAAACTAGGCAAGCCGTATTTGTTATCCCACAAGTATCAGCGTGGGCTTGATGACAATGCGAATATCTTCAACGTATCCGCTTCGTTTAACCAATTCCAGGAGCCGGTGGATAAGGATGCAAGCTTCCCGGAAGAATATATTTCGGTCGGAAAAGAATTGGTGAAAGAACTGGAAGAGGTCCTTTTAGATTAGTCCGATATTACGAGCAGCTGATCGTCTGCTTTGATTTTCTCATCACGGGGAGGATTCACAATGGAATCCTCTCCTCTTTTATATCCAATAAGCAAAACTTGATCATCCGACAAGGAACGGCTGATTGCATCAAACGTTTTCCCGGCAAAATGTGGTTCGACAGGGGTGAACTTTATCTTGTTTCCTTTTATTTGATTCAGCATTATCAACAGGCTCGAAGCCATTCCATGAGAGAGGATGCTGTTGATCATGACGTAGCTTGTTTGTTTATTCGTTTGAATAATTTCATCTGCCCCGGCCCGTTCTGCATTTAGGACATGATCGGCGGTCAAAATTTCCACGATGCTGTGGATATCCGGATTCATTCCTTTTACGGCAATGAGTGTAAGGATCGTATTCATATCCGCCTGATATTCGGGTGTATTTTGATCGGCTGTCACAAGAAGCAATTTGGCAGACTTTGCGTTCGCTTGAGTCAGGACATGATCATAGTAAGGTTTACCTTTAATGAAATGGACGTGCGGGTTCGGAAATGGATTTTCCAAAAGGGTATCGTCAATCAGGACGATTTCTGTATCCTCTTTCAATTGAATCAGCTGCATAATGACATCACGGGATCGTTCATTCCAGCCGATGATCAATGTCTGTTTTTTACCGATAAAAAGGGCTTTCCCTTGTTTAAGTGTATTTTGCGTATTGACTGCAGTGGTAGCAAGTGTGGCGAAGTAGGACGAAAGGAAGCTTGCACCTACAAGAATCAATAATATGCCAACGAGCCTGCCGACAGTTGTATGTGGTATATAGTCACCGTAGCCGACAGTAGAAGCTGTGATGATGGCCCACCAGATTCCATCGAATGTCGAAGGGAATGTTTTGGGCTCAACAACATGGATGACGAATCCAAAAAGGATGATGGAGAATACCGCCATAAAGAAAATCCTTGTGAGAAGCGGCCAGCGTGAAAATGTCTGATAAAGATATGTTGCCAAGAAATATCAGCTCCTATTTACAAATCGCATTGACCAGTATACCCATTAAGGAAAGACCCCATAACTTTAAACTCCACAAAAAAGAACCGAAGAACAGGTTCTTCGGTCCCGCATTTGATTATATTTCCGCCAAGTCTTTCAGGAGGAGATCAGCAAATTCTGCAGAAATCTTCTTCCCTCTTTGGGCAGATACCTCATGCGCAAGGGCATTGGTATTGCCTGATTTTACTTTGGCTTTTAAACTATTCAAGATGCCGTGGTTTGTAATTTCTCCTTGGTCAAAACCGTATTGGAGAAGTTCGTCCAAATGAGCGACATCCATTTTCACTGTCAACGTAAAGTCTTTCTCACTCGTGTTGCCTGAGTTATCCACAGCCGTTACGTGAAGAGTATGATCACCAACGGATAAACTCAATGGCTCAACAACGACCGGATTGTCAACTTCCACACCATCCAATGTGATGGATACGCTCGCCACGCCGCTGTCTTCATCCGTTGCAACAATGGTTTGGTTGAATCCTTCATATTGATAGAAAGTTGTTTGGGCAAGATCTTCAATGACTGGTGCTGTTGTGTCCACACTTTCAAAATCCGATAGGCTCAATGGCTTCAATTGATATGTCCCTTTGAAGATGGAGGAGATGCCGGAAATATTGGCAGAGTCCCCATTTTGAAGGGTTTCAAGAAGCTGATTCAAGGCAACGCCAGTGCGGCTGTCGACTCTGACTCTTGTTTTAGAACCGTCTGCAGACACTGCATCGAATTCAAATGTGCCACCAGCTGTGTCTGGCAGATTCTCTACTTTTACATTTTCAAGCTTAACATATTGTCCTTGATTGGACGCGTCCACAGCGGATACCGTTTTGGCAGCTGGAACTTCACTTGTCCCCAGTTTATCCACTTTAATCAAATCGGAAAGCTCCAATTCACCATTATAAAGGGAGGTGGTTCCTGTAAGCTTTACTTTATCGCCTTTATGATAGTCGCTTTCTGACTGGAAGACATAAATGCCACCCGTATCATCCTGAAGATAGAACCCTTCCCCACCGAAAGCGCCAGGTTCAGAAGTGATGACACCTTCAACAGTTACAAGGTTTTTTTCACCTGCTGCCCTAGCTGCATCGATTGTCATCAGGTCAGGAATTTTTGGTCCTTGCTGATCTGGAAGGGGTTCTGAATCGACATTTCCAAACGTTACGCTTTCAGTCAGGGCGTTTTTACTGCCAACTTTCAGCCTTAAGTTTGCTGCGCCTTCCGTTCCTTTCACAACTGTAACATCAACGTCTTTAAAAGCTTTTCCATTTTTATCGGCAGTTACGGAAAATTCACTGCTGTAACCAGGACTTTTCGGATAGGTGCCATCTGCGCCTTTAAAGTAGCCGACCTGATTACCGCCATCTAAGTATAGACCGAGCTTCAACCCACTTACTGTTTCATTCGGCTGAAGATTGTCGAGCACTACACGGATCTGGAACTCCTGTGCATTCGGCAGGACACTTTGATGAACGAAAGAGTATTCAGGTAAAGTAGCCGTCTTGTTCGATCCGTATGAACCAGCAGCAAATGTGGAAGGATCATACCATTTATAGCCTGCTTGAGGTGCTGACCATGGTTCTGCCTGTGGTTCGGTTGATTTTTCCGGCTGTTCGAAATCAAGCAGTTTCGTAGGCTCGTCCAGCGTCAATCCAGGAACTTGATCAAATCCTGTATAGTCTTCCTTTGTAGATAGCCAATTCACCAAATTGACGAGCAATTTACCGTCGTTTTGCTCTTTAAACCCATCATAAGTCGTTTTTTTCGTTCCGCCTTCTTCACGAAGGTATTTAGGTGATGCATCTTCAACAGGTGAAGAATCCCCGATGAAAGCTGCTTTTCCTTTACCAACCTTTGAGACTGCTACGAATGCACCTTCTGCTTTGCCGCCGCCGGAATAGACGCCTTGGTCAACAGCATTGCCCCAAGCCTCATTTGTTTGAGGAAGATAGACAATCCCTTTTGCTTTTGTAGGGTCTGTGATAGCAAGCGTTGAGCCTGCGTGCATGGCTACAGTGTTGACGCCTTCAGTAATTCCGAAAGCTTGGTCAGGTGCAACGATCTGATTCGCTGTAATATCACCCAGTGCATTGTAGCGGAAACGGATTCCAAAGTAGTCGGATAGCCAGTCAGAGCTTTCAACTCCCTGCATCGCAGCAGAGCTTGCTTCCTCTGTTGTCATTCCTTTAGCAGGGTTGTCCCATGCGCCTCTGCGGTAGCCGTTGAACACCTCTGAAGCATCCCAGCGGTTTTTGTTGCGGTCTGCATTGTAGTGGTCGCCAATGAAGAAGATGCTTCCGCCTTGTTTGACGTAGTCAAGCATCGCTTGCTGCTCAGACGTTTTATATGGGATGTTGGCTTCCCCGATAACAAAAGCGTCATATTGTTGTAAATCGTTTAGTGTAATCGGTGTGCTTTTTCTTAGTTCTTTGACATAGTACCCTGTGCCTGCCAAAGCATTTCCAAAGTCTGAAAATCCACCATTGATGACCCAGTCAGCAGCACCCGCCGTCTGTCCATGTGTATTATCGAATAATACTTTCTTTCCGTTGGCCACAGAAGGAGTTATGTACGGAGCTGGATCCGCAGCCGTTTCTGCATGTGCAGGATTGTAATGGGCCATTGTGGAAAATGGCGCGAGCAAAGATGCAGCGAAGACTAACTTCGAAAACTTATTGAAAAATTTCTTTTTTCCCATTTTTTCAAAATCCCTCCTTTTCTACTACTATACAATAGTAAATCTAGTACAAAAATAGGTAAGAAAGCCCTTTCTTCATTTTTTACATAATCTTAATACAATCTCAATATTTGTAAATATGTCGAACTTTTTAGAGATTTGTAGATACTTGGAGTCATAGTGGTTTTGCTCTGTAAACTGTATGTTTTGGGATTTAAATAATTTTCATTTTAATGGCTTTGACTGCGGCTTCTGTCCTATTTTTCGCATCCATCTTTTGTATGATGATGGATACGTAGTCCCTCACAGTGTAGCTGCTGAGCGAGAGGGCATCAGCTGTTTCACTGATGGATGCCCCGTGTGATATGTGTTTCAGGACTTCTTTTTCTCTTGGGGAAAGCAGGTTGTGTGCCAAGCATAAATGATTGGAAGCTTCATTCCAGTAGGGATGCAGCAAATCTCCTGCATATCTCCCAAATTTAATCAAAGTGGTTAATGTCTGTGTGGAAATGGTGAAATCCGTCCCAGCCCCTTGATCAAGCAAAGCGACTCCGATCAACTTTGAATAGAGAGGAGCATAAAGGGGGACGGCCACAAATGATTTCAAATGATATTCTTTTACATATTCATCAGGCAATAGATTTGAAGGTTCATTGCAATAAATAGGTTTAGCATTTGCGTATTTTTCAAAGTATTCCTTTAGAAGAGGATCTCGATGCAACTCGCCCTCCGTTTTTGAAACACCTTGTGAATCAGCATTATAATAGATGCTTCCGATTCCCTTATTATCACTTGGGGAGTAGAGGCATAGTCCGCATCTTTTAAATGGAAGATAATCGACGAGTCCCTGTGAAACTGACTCTATCGCTTCCTCCACATTCCGTGAGTGAAGCAGCCTTTGCAAATAAAGAAGGGCAGCATCCTTCCATTCTAATTCGGATTGCAGATGACTGACGGTCAATTGCCGTACATACATCCTTCTGAACCATTCCTTTTTTTCCTTGGTCACGGTTTCCCCCTTCGGAACCATTAATAGGACATGATCATGAAGGCAGGGGATGTGGATGAGCTGCCCGCTTTCCCTATCAGAGGATAATAGTCTTTCTAATGCAAGTGATAAATCAGCAAGGCTATCGGCTCCTAATTTTTCGCTTATTCCTATCATCTGTTGTGTGATAGGGTGATTCTCCGGATGAGAAATTTTATGGACCTTGAATTCTCCTTGATTCTCATGAATAATGGCCATCCATTGCAACGGCAGCATTTTAGTTGAAGTCATTAAACGAAGCCAATGATCGGATTGAATTTCATTTTGGCTGGTCAACAGCACCTGGTCGATCATTCGTGAGAAAAAAGCTTGGATGGACTGGTGATCCAGCAATTCCTTTTTGTCTTTTGAAAGTAAATGATGAAATCTGTCCTCAATCATCGTAATGATAAAAATTCCCTCCGTGTCATCTTTCAGGAGCGGATATTTTTTGTTCCATTCGGCAGCCATTGCAAATGCAAATTGATCTATGGATAGATTATTTGTTGACTTAGCGATTAAAAACCCGGATTTAAGCATCTGGTCAAATTCCTGAATCAAACGAAAACCTCTGTTCATAAGTGTTTTCTTCCATTTTCCCCACTCCAATAAAAACTCGTTTTCATAAGACAGGAGCAATTCCATTGCCTTTTGAAAGAGATCTTTGATTTTGGTCTCCATGAATCAACACCTCCACCATCTTATTCACAATATTCTAAACAAAGTGAAAATTTATGGGGATATAAACTTATTTAACCCGACATTTGAGGGGTGCGGTTTGATTCCCCGAAAAAAATAGTAATGGTTTGCTTTTTTTAATTGTTCTACATTAGGAATAAGACGAATGAGGCGAGGTGTTCAGATTGAACGAGAAGAAGAGGGAAATCAACAGAGGGGGAAGGACCAGCAAAAAAGTATTTTGGACTTCCTTTCTTTCAGGGATGATTTTGCTTGGGGCCCTGCTGGTATCGATCGGCTTGTCCGGTGTTGCTTATGCGGTCCCACTCGCAGGTGTTGGGGATTTTTATGTAGAATTCGATAATCTTGAGGGGGATGGATATACGTTCTATCCAAAAATGGGGGAGACAAGCAGCTCCAAATCAGCACCTCAAGGGACAAATTTAATTGAAAAGCTGACCATCAAAAATTTGAAGCTTTATAAAGATTTTAAAGTCGGGGACCAATGGCTGCGCGTTGAAATAACTGCTTCCAAGCCGGTTCAGATCACAGGCCTGCAGCAGGATGCAAGCTTAATTCAGGCCAATGCAAAATTCAGCAACCTTGTATTAAAGGAAAACTACAGCAGCGATTGGACAAAGCAGTTCAAACAGTCTTCTTCACACATCACACTTGGCAGCGCTAAACTCAAGACCCATTACTTATTCCAAAAAACCATTACGATGAATGGAATGAAATTGACCGTGCACAAAATTGATAAAAAGTAGGAGGGGATTTTGTGAACTTTACAGAATGGAGGCATTCAAGGCCATTTTGGGGATCGGTGATTGCTATCATCAGTGGTTCCCTCATCCTATGGGTTCCTTTGAATTTATTTCTAAGTGCGTTTCTTCCCGGTTCCATTGCTGTCGTAGGTTTATTGTTCGGAGGTCTTATCATAGTACTGGGTTTATTAAGTCTCTTCTTCCCGCAGTCAGCAAAGGTGCTTGGAATTATCATCATGTTCCTCTCCGTGCTTTCCGTCATCGGAGCACTCGGGGGATTATTTATCGGAACGATCTTAGGACTGATTGGCGGGGCGGCATTATTGGCATGGAGGCCAATAGAATGGAAAGATGACCGGCACCCGGCATCACAGCCGAGAGAAACGGCTAAAGCGGGATGATTCCATGATGCGAATGAAAATTACTGCGGTCTCCATCATGATTTTTTCATTGATATTTTGCTTTTCTTGCCCTTCTCTTATGGCAAAAGAAGATACCTCCCATGATATTGATGGATTCCTTGTTCAGGCTGATCGGGTGATAGGAGAAAATATGACGGTAGATTTTATAAAAGGACAAACGTCGCAAAAAAAGGAAATGGGCATGCTGCGCATCCATTATGATAAAGCCATGATCTATGGAATGAAATTGACTAAGGAATTTTCAACGCCAGAGGGTGCCATGAGCATCACCATGGTAGCAAAGGGTCCAGTCACAATTCATAATATGACAGTCGATGCCAGTGCGTTGTCATTCAAAGGCGCCTGCATTGAACCTTCCACACTTATTCCATCTGCAGGGTTGGAGGATGTCGCCATGACTGCCCATAAGCTAAGCTCATCTGACAGTGATCTGGAGGGGCTTTTATTGCAGACTGTCAGAGGTTTCCAGTCGCCGAAGAAACCTTCGAAGCTCAGTATTTTAAAAGACTCCGCCATGCTGCCGCTTACTCAACTTGATAATGAACTTGGACATTTAAAAGATGGCAGGCTCCCCTTGATTTGCGGGGATGGGCAAGCAAAAGAAGCAGCAGTTAAAAAAGAAGAATCTTCAACAGGAAAGCAGATGGATGATGCATTAGAGAATTTGACCAAACCGGTTAAGCCGGCAGGTGATCTGGTAAAGAAAACCGTTGAAACAGCGGATTCTGTCATTAAACCGATAAAAAATACGGGGGATCCCATTCTCAAACCCATTGAAGGAACAGTCTCTAAAGTGGCTAAACCATTGAAAGATACCACAAAAGTAGTGGACGATACGGTCAAGTCTGCTGATCAAACATTGACTTCCATATGTCAAAAGACAAGGAAGGCAAACGGGAAGATCACAAAGGAGCTAGGCCTGGAGCTGATCGATCAAGCGCTGCAAGAGAAAAAGCCGCTTCCAGAGATTTGTGAAGAGGATTCCTCTATATCTGAACAATTATCAAAAATACAGGCTCCCCTTTTGGGAGATATCGGAATTGGTTCATTGCTTGGATTAGAAGACAAGCAGAAAGAATTTGATGAAGAAACGTTAAAGAAATTGAAAGAAGCATTATTAAAAGAAAAAGATGGTAGTATCATCGGACAATAGAAATTCAGCCCTTTTTTAAAGGGGCTGAAGTTTTTTATGAAAGTACCGGTTTCATATTTTCATTGAAGGTGCAAAAGAGTAAGATTGTAATAAATGATTTATTAATTTTATAAAAAGGAAGAAGAGACTTCTATGATGTACATAGGTTTGGCTGTATTAGGATTCATTGCGAGTATTTATGGGACCATCATCGGGGCAGGAGGCGGCTTCATCATTGTTCCGTTTCTCTTGATGCTGACGGATCTTTCGCCTGCAACTGCAGCGGCAACTGGTTTGGCTCTCGTATTCTTCAATGCTTCCACTTCGATTTTCGCCTTCATTAAACAAAAAAGAATACTTCTCTATACGGGATTAATTATCTCTTTAGGGGCCATCCCGGGGACTTTTATTGGTTCATGGCTGGTTGTGAGAAGTCCGGAGCATGTATTTAAAATAGTATTTGCAGTTACATTGATCGGACTCGGTGCGTTTCTTCTTTGGAAGAATTTCCGAAAAGCTGATAAAAGTTCAGATGCACAAAAAACAGAACATGACATCCATGAAATGTCATGGGGATATGGCATCAAGATTGGGCTCGTCGGCATTCTGCTTGGTACTATTTCTTCTTTCTTTGGAATCGGGGGAGGATGGCTTCTGGTCCCTATATTGGTCTACGGTTTTGGCGTAAGTGTCCATTATGCCACTGCCACATCGATATTCTCATTAGCGATTTATTCCGGCATCGGATTGATCCAGCCAATCATCCATGGCAGGGTTGACTGGGCCGTCGCTGCATTCTGCGGGATTGGAGTGTTGATTGGAGGGCAGGCCGGCGCATTGGTGTCATCCAAAATATCAGGCGGCACCATCACGAAGCTTCTTGCCTTTATCGTCATCATTATTGGAATCAAGTTAATGTTTACTTAAAAAAAGAATGTCTTATTGGCATTCTTTTTTTATAGAAAAATGATAAGAAATCCTTATGCCAAGATATAGATTTTCTGTCATTTATCTTATAGAAATAGAAAGGTAAAATGAAGGAAAATAATGTTAAAGAGGTCTTTTGGATGAATAATAAATATAAGTACTTTGCAGGCATTTTTATCAACGGATTGGGGGATGGAATCCAGCAGATCGCCTTGATGTGGTATATCTATCATCTGACAGGTGAAGCAGCATCGATTGGGCTTATGATTGCCATCTATTATTTGCCGAGCATGTTCCTGACGCCATTTGTTTCGGTTTATGTCGATCATCGGGATTCTAAAAATATCGTCATCATCACTGATTTCCTAAGATTCCTGCTTGTATTTATCATGGCTGCATTGATTTATTTTAAAGTGGATTCATCGTTTATTTTTTATCTTCTTCAATTTCTGTTGGCTGTTTTCTATACCATCTATAAACCAGCTTCACAGTCTTTTCTTAAAGAAGCTTTTACGGCGAAAGAACTGCCTTTTGTCATTTCAAAAGCTTCTTCATTGAATGAAGCTGCCTTGATTGCAGGGACAGGTGTTTCAGGCATCTTCCTTGTGAGCATGTCTCTCTCGATGGGCTTCTTTATCAATTCGCTGACTTTTTTATTCGCGGCACTATTTTTCTTTACCATTAAACGGGTAAGCCCGAAGCAAGTGAAGCAATCGAAAATTGTTTATTTTGCAGAAATGAAAAAAGGGTGGCAATACATTCAAGATAAAGAAGGGATGAAGTATCTGCTCTTTCTTTCTATTTTAAACAGCATAAGCATCCAAATGGCCACTACCCTCTTTCTGCCTTTGGCTGAACAATTACGGGGAGGGAGCGGGCTGTATTCTTCCTTTGAAATGGCTTTCTCTGCCGGGGGAATCATCGCAGGACTGGTTGCGGCTTATTTTATGAAGAAATTTAAACATAAGGTGATCATAGGTACGATGGGAGGCATGCTTACGGCATCGCTGCTCTTATTTTTCTCAGACCAATCGATTCCATCTATCTTCTTGATTTTCATCTTGGGGCTCTTTACCATGTCTCATTTAATTGTGGTCCAAACGCTGATTCAATTAAACACAACAAAGGAATTCATCGGGCGCGTGATTGGACTAAGGACCATCCTGGCTTCTTTCGTAAAAATTTCATCCGCACTTCTTACTGGAGCCATGATTGCTTTCCTTGGGGTGCATAATATCTTTTTGGCTTTTGCCATTATCATGCTGGCCAGTTTTATAACCATCAGCATGCTGAGGAAAGTCAGTGTACCTGTTTAATGAAAAGTGCTGAGGATCTCCTTAGCACTTTTCTTTTTGCCTATATAAATTATAATAGAGAAAAATAGTTAACTTAATATGTTTATAGGTTAACATATTAGTATTCTTGATAAGAGAAGGGGATGTTTATGTATAAACTGCGGGGACACCATCTTTTTTGCTTATTAGGCTATAGAGGCATGGGATATTCAAAAGAGTATGTAGAAAATATGACGAAGCTGCATCAGGGGCTTAGGAACAGGCCTAAGACATGGATACAAATCGTTAAAGGGCCAGATCAATTGTGTGAAAAATACCCAAACGATGGCGAGTATCATTGCCAGGAAATGAATATATTCGAAAGAGATGCCGCGATCCTTAAAAAATTGGGACTATACGTCGGTCAAGTTATAAGATGGGAGGATATCGAATCAAGGATCAGGAAGCATGTGACACCATCAGATGTCCAGATTGTCTGCAGTACTTGTTCATGGAAGTCATATGGCTATTGTGAAGAAGGGATTCAAGAAATGATTGAAGGATTGGGGCTGAAGGAAGTGAAATAGAAAAAACCTTTGCGATGTGCAAAGGTTTTTAAATATGGAGCGTAGGGGGCTCGAACCCCTGACCTCTACGCTGCCAGCGTAGCGCTCTCCCAGCTGAGCTAACGCCCCGATATGTACGTCTAAGCGATATTATACAACAATTTTGCAGCTTTGCAATACTATCATTGAAAAAACTGAAGAAAATAATGGACAAGGCGCGCTGTCATAAAGACTGCGCCTTGTTTAACTTCACAAGCTTTCTACTTCCGCACTTTGAACGCCTTCAATTTCGGATACTGTATAATAGATATCGGTCGTCTTCCGCTTGAAGTTGACCGTGATTTTCAATTCCACTAAATGCGTCAAATCTTGTTTATCCCTGATCCGAATGTTTTTAATAGAAAACTTTTCATCCTGGATTTTTGTGATGACCGTTTCGATGCTTTTCTTTTCTCCAACAATAAGCTTGATTAAAAGTTCTTTTTCACGAAGCTTCTGTGGCCCGATAATTTTAATGATAAAAGGAATGAATTCTACACTGATGATCAAAAGGATTACGCCTGCAATGGCTTCAACATAAAATCCTGCTCCGACAGCAATACCGATTCCTGCTGCCCCCCAAATCATGGCGGCCGTTGTCAGACCGGAGATGCTGTCGTTCCCTCTCCGCAAAATAACACCGGCTCCCAGAAAACCGATCCCGGAAACAATTTGTGCAGCTAAACGCAAAGGATCCATTGTGATGTTAACCAAGCCATGTTCAGGAAACAGATAAGCCGATTCAATCGAGACAATGGTCAACAAGCAGCTGACGATCGATATGACCAAACTTGTTTTCAAGCCGACTGGTTTCCGCTTCAATTCCCTTTCCAATCCGATCACCAGGCCAAGAACGGCCGAGATGCAAAGTTTCAATATGATTTCTGTTTCTAAATTAAGACCCGATACCCCCAAGTGTCTGCCTCCTTTGAAATATTAAAAAACCATTGGAAAATCTACTTTTAAAATATAGAATAGTGTTTATATTTTAACATATCAATGTACCTTTAACATGAACATATTAGCAAAAAGGAGACAACACCATGGAAGAACCAAAAATCAATCCTTATGTTGCGCTGGGAATAGGCGTCGCATCTGTATCGACCTCAGCTATATTAGTCAAAGTGTCTTCGGCAGATGCAGGGGTGATCGCTTTTTATCGATTATTTATTACAGTCCTGCTGATGCTGCCGTTATTCCTTGCTAAACATTTGAAGGAATTAAAAATCATCACCCGACGCGAATGGCTATTTTCCATTATTGCAGGAATCTTTTTAGCCTTTCATTTCATCCTTTGGTTTGAATCCTTGAATTACACATCGGTTGCCAGTTCGACAGTCCTTGTAACACTGCAGCCTTTATTCGCATTCCTCGGGACCTTTCTATTTTTCAAAGAGCGCTTATCTATTAAAGCCATCCTTTGCGGGGTAATGGCCATCCTGGGAAGTGTAATCATCAGCTGGGGAGATTTCCACATCAGCGGCAAAGCATTGTTCGGGGATTTGCTTGCGCTTGCCGCATGTGCTCTAGTGACGGCCTATCTATTATTCGGCCAGCATGTAAGGAAGCGTCTTTCCCTTATGACCTATACCTTCGTTGTCTATTTCATTTGTTCTGTGGTCCTATTCTTTTATGTACTGGCTTCAGGTGAAAAATTCGGACCATATCCGGCAGAAGATTGGATTTACTTTTCCCTTCTTGCCATAATCCCAAATCTCTTGGGTCATAGTTTATTCAATTGGTCGTTGAAGTGGGTCAGTACATCCACTATTTCCATGGCCATTTTATTTGAACCGGTCGGAGCTTCAATGCTTGCTTATTTCCTTCTTGGTGAGAAGCTGCACATTTGGCAGGCAGCAGGCGGGCTCATTGTCATTCTGGGCATATCCATCTTTTTAATAAATGAAAGAAAAGAAAAAATGAAATTGCTTAAAAATAATGCCGAATCTGTATGAGGGGATGGAAAGACATGTTGATTAGAAAAGCACGCCTGGAAGATGCAGAGCAGATAGCGGAAGTGCATGTTGAAAGCTGGAGGCAGTCATACAAAGGGATTGTGAATGAACCCTATCTCCAATCACTAAAAGTTGAACCGCGTTTCAAATTATGGAGCCAAGTTTTACAAAATGACCATTCTGTATATGTGGCACAAGCCGATGGCATCGTTTCTGGATTTGCATCATTTGGCAAAGAGCGCTCAGGGGAATTTGGTATTGATGGAGAATTGTATGCCATTTACCTATTGGATTCTATTAAACGTAAAGGCGCCGGCACTGACCTGCTTTCCGTCGGCGTGGAAGATTTACTTCAAAGAGGTTTTCAATCTATGAATGTATGGGTTTTAAAAGAAAATCCTTCTATTAAATTTTATGAATCATTCAACCCGATTAAATTAGGGGAAGAAGAAATTGAAATCGGTGGCGAAAAATTCGTAGAAGTGTGCTATGGCTGGAACAACCTTAAAGTTCTGTACGAATTAATCCATGAAAGAATTAAGTAAATGACAGAGATGAACAGCATTTTCAACTCATTCATGGAAATAGAAACGCCCAGACTTAAGTTAAGAAAGATCTATAGAGAGGATGCCCCATCCCTGTTTAAGATTTTTTCCATGGATGAAGTAACAAAATTTTATGATGTAGACCCTTTTAAAAGTGAGGAAGAGGCAGAGCGATTAATAGAAAAGCTCCATCTGAATTTTGAACTGAAAAAACAAATCCGCTGGGCCATTATATTGAAAGAGAAGAATGAATTCATTGGAACAATCGGATACCACGAAATGGAGCCGGAGCATTTCAAGGCGGAAATTGGCTACGACCTTCATCCTGATCATTGGGGGAAGGGGCTAATGACGGAAGCCATTAATAAAGTCGTAAACTTCGGTTTTGATAAGTTGGGATTCAATAGGATAGAGGCTGTTTACCATTCTTTAAATGAAGCTTCCAAAAGAGTCCTGCACAAAAATGGATTCCAATATGAAGGAACCTTAAGAAAAAGGTTTCTGATCAATGGCGAGTTCACAGATGCCTGCATCTCCTCCATCATAAGAAGCGATTAATAAGAAAACCAGGCTCTAGCAGCCTGGTTTTTCTATATGAACAAATAAGTCAATCCCGAAAACACAAATGCCATGCCCGTGAAAAATAGAAAAGTGCCTGCCTCGAACCGTTCTCCTCTATTTCCGATCTTAAGTCCTTCTATATAAGAGAAAGAAAATAAATACAGTGCCATGAAAAAACAAATCAATAGTGCGATCTTAGTCAGCAAAGGAAGTACTCCTTTCAGAAATAGTTAATTCAATTTATGATAGAACGTGGTAGAATATGATTTATAATCTAGTTTTAGTTTTTTATTGAAAAAATGAAAAAAACTATTGCGCACACAAAGTTATCGTGATATATTATTTCTTGTCCGATAAAACAGCTAACGAAATCAAAAAAGAATTTCAGAAAGTTGTTGACTTAAACAGGACAAGATGATATATTAGAAAAGTCGCCTCTGAGAGATGGAGCAGACGAAATTGATCTTTGAAAACTGAACAAAACAAAACGTCAACGTTAATCTATTTTTTTAAAAAATCGAGCTAATCAAGCTTGAAACTTTGTGGCTTTGAGCCAACAATTTTTCGGAGAGTTTGATCCTGGCTCAGGACGAACGCTGGCGGCGTGCCTAATACATGCAAGTCGAGCGGATTGA
>NZ_QQAY01000026.1 GCF_003350505.1 Falsibacillus pallidus | reverse complement strand
AAATCTTTATTGGCTTTGGACACGCGTCCAATCAATTCTTCTTTGTTTGCCGGGTTGATGGAGACGATCTTGTCGTCTGTCGTGATGCGCTCTCCGCCGATGATAAGCGGATAGTCCTGGCCAAGATAGCCCTCGACTGTTTTCAGGCCCGCTTCATAGGCTTTTTGATTCTCTTCATTTGAAAAATCAGTAAATGGTTCGTGTTTGTATGGAATCATGATTTCGCCTCCTAAAAATAAAACGTTTACAACATCTACTATTCTATCACGAATCATTTTTCTACTTCAAACTTTGGGAATAGTAAGTTTCTTGAAAATACTGGGTTTGGAATATAAAAAACCGAAACACAAAATGTGCTTCGGCTCTCAGGAGTTATTTATAAATATGAACGTATGGTTCTTTTTCCTTTGGCTTCTTCTCAATCAAGGCCTCAGGACCGTTGACGGAAGTGATATTGACTTCAATTGAAATGTAGTCCGGGAAGTTGTCCATGAGTAATCCCGCAACATATTGAGTGAAGCCGATTGCTTCAGCCTCTCCGTAGAATTGGATTGGAATCTCAATTCGAAGATCTGTCAGCTGGTCATCTTTGTAGAAGCCGCGGCCGATGACCCCGTTGCTTGAGAAGTACTTTTCGACATCCTGCTTGAAATTCATAAAGAACGTCCAGTCATCGCGATGGTCCTTCTCAGAGGTCGTGTCAGGGAATAAGTAATACTTTTCCTTGATAGGCTCCCAGGCGTTAAGAGACGAGCTGTTGGCATCAACAGTCGCATACTCAAAGAAGTTCCCTGGTACAACTGAGCTCTTGCTTTCTTGTTCAAATAAAGCGATAGTGACCGGGATGCCTTTGAGTTCACTCATCCCCCTAAGCCTTCTCGCTACTTCAGCAGCGATTTTCTCGCCTTCTGCCTTAAGTTCCTTATGAGGGATTTTGCGTTCGTAAGTGGCGCCATATTTCTCTTTTTGATAATAATGGACAGAATTCAGAGCAAGGCCAATCATGACCCCGCCAAGTTTAACGGTGTCTTTATCTGTCTTCACTAAATAATCCTGTTCAAGAACGTGTGCCAAGTAAATCGGATTCTTTTTATTCCGGTCATCAATGGAGCCTTTTTCGTCATCCAAAGGATTCAATCCGATATTATCGGAGGCTTCCAATCCTTCATCTTTTAGCTGCTTCGCCGTATATTTGCGGTTCAGCCAAAGACTGACTGTTTTCTTATCAAGGATCTGCCCTTCCTGAAAGAGGTATTTTTCCGGCGAGTATTCGCTTTTGGCTATCCTCATAAGTCCGGTTTCAAATTCCTTGATATCATATCTTGAGTTCAGATTGGCCACGACCATTCCCCTCGTCTTGCTTGGCTTGAAAGGAAGAATGGTGCGGTAATATTTATTGGAGATCTGGTAGTTCGGAATGAACGCTTTTTCCGTTTTATCATCCGTTTTCTGAACTACTTCTTTATTCTTTTCGAATTTCGGTGCACATCCTGTCAACAACAACACAGCAGCTAAAGCTACCGCCAACCATTTTTTCATGCTTTAATTGCCACCTCTTTATTTTATCGGTTGAGTTCTTGAAGCATTTTCTCCTCATCCCACACTTCGATTCCGAGCTCCTCCGCTTTGGCGAGCTTAGAACCTGCATCCTCGCCGGCAATTAACAGGTCGGTCTTCTTACTGACGCTGCCGGTCACCTTGCCGCCGAGCAATTCGATCTTTTCTTTCGCTTCGTTTCTCGTCAATTTTTCGAGCTTCCCAGTCAATACGACTGTCTTCCCTGCAAGAATGGAATCTGATTCAGCAGCTGCCACAGGCTTCGGACCCTTATATTCCATATTGACCCCTGCTTCTTTCAATTCATTCAGCAGATCCTGAACTTCATCGTTATCAAAATAGGCAGCCACTGCATCCGCCATTTTCTGGCCGATTTCATTGATGGATGTCAGCTCCTCGATAGTTGAAGCCGCCAACTTATCCATTGTATCAAAGGCTTGAGCCAATGTCTTTGCGGCTTTTGCACCAACATGCCTGATGCCGAGTCCAAACAGCAGCTTTTCCAAGGAATTTGCTTTGGAATCTTCGATGGCTTTTAAAAGATTGGAAGCAGACTTCTCCCCCATCCGCTCCATGCCAAGAAGGTCTTCTTTGGTCAATTTATAAAGGTCGGCCACATCGTGAATTAAATTCTCATGAAAGAGCTGAGAAACCACTTTTTCTCCGAGTCCGTCAATGTTCATGGCGTTCCTGGAGACAAAATGGATGAAGCCCTCCCGAATTTGAGCCGGGCATTTAGGGTTGATGCATCGCAGCGCAACTTCTCCTTCAAGACGGAGAAGCTCGCTTTCGCATTCAGGACAGTGGGTAGGCATGGCGAACTCCACTTCATCCCCAGTCCGCTGTTCAGCAAGGACATTGACGACTTCCGGGATGATGTCCCCTGCTTTTTTCACGACAACAGAGTCGCCGATCTTGATGTCTTTTTCCCTGATGAGGTCTTCATTGTGAAGGGATGCCCTTTGGACAGTCGTACCGGCCACTTTTACCGGTTCAAGGATGGCCGTTGGAGTGATGACGCCTGTTCTGCCCACATTGAGTTCAATATCAATAAGCTTGGTCACCACTTCTTCAGCAGGGAATTTGTAAGCTATCGCCCAGCGCGGGCTTTTCGCCGTTGTACCCAATTCCTGCTGCTGATCAAGAGAATCGACCTTGATGACAATCCCGTCAATCTCATATGGGAGAGATGGACGCTTTTCCACCCATCCATCGACAAACTCCAGCACTTCCTCGATCGTTGGGCACTTCCTGCGCTCTTTGTTGGTCTTGAATCCCAGTTTTTCAAGCAGGTCCAGTCCTTCGCTGTGAGACTCGACACCGGTCTCACCGGGATCCGCAATTCCGTATAGGAAAATGTCAAGATTACGCGATGCGGCAATCCTCGGATCGAGCTGCCTTAATGAACCGGCTGCTGCATTCCTCGGATTCGCAAATGGCTCTTCGCCGTTTTCACGCTTCGCTTCATTTAATTTTTCAAAGGATTTTTTCGGCATGAACGCTTCTCCTCTGACTTCAATCGAAACAGGCTCGTTCAGTCTGAGGGGAATGGATTTTATCGTTTTCAGGTTGACAGTGATATCCTCGCCGATCGTTCCGTCGCCCCGTGTAGCACCTTGAACAAATAAACCATCTTCATAGCGAAGCGAGACAGCCAGTCCGTCAATTTTCAATTCACACACATAGGAAAAATCTTCTCCTGCCGCCTGTCTCACTTTGCGGTCAAAATCTCGAAGATCTTCTTCATTAAAGGCATTCCCAAGACTGAGCATCGGACTCCGATGTTCGACCTTTTGGAAAAAGTCCAGCACGGCCCCTCCAACACGCTGGGAAGGAGAGTCCGGGGTCTTCAAATCCGGGAATGCTTCTTCCGTCTCCAATAGCTCTTTTAATAATCGATCATACTCCGCATCAGGCACGGAAGGTTTGTCCAGAACGTGATATTCATAATTATATTGATTCAACAGATTATGAAGTTCTTTCACTCGCTTTTCAGCAGTTGAACGGTCCATGCTTACACCCTCTCTCAGACTGATGGAATACGCCTGCATTCAGTCTGAATGGAATAAAAATATACTATTTATAAATTATTTTTTCTCAACAGGGGCAAATTTAGCCAGCAGACGTTTGACGCCGATCGGGCTTGGGAATGCGATATCGAGTTCGACGCCTTCTCCCTCGCCTTTTACGCTGACGACTGTACCGACTCCCCATTTTTTATGCTCCGCTTTGTCTCCCACATTCCAGCCCACTGCATTTGCTCCCGTTGTATTAGGGACAGGGCGTGAAACCGGTTTTCTTGGCTGCATGCGGTTTTGGGTTCTTCCGGAAAATCCGCTGCTGCCGAACGGAGATGCTTTGCGCTGCTGCTGCTTCGCTTCAGCTGCCATATCCTCCATGAGGTCCTCAGGGATTTCTCCGATGAATCGGGAAACAGGATTCATGCTTGTCCGTCCATATAAGGTCCTCATCTGTGCATTTGTGATGAAAAGCTGCTCTTCTGCACGGGTTATCCCGACATACGCCAAGCGTCTTTCTTCTTCCATTTCCTCTTCTTCCATCAATGAACGGCTGTGAGGGAAGACTCCTTCTTCAAGACCGAGCAGAAAAACGACCGGGAACTCAAGGCCTTTTGCTGAGTGGAGCGTCATAAGCACTACAGAGTCTTTTACCTGATCATCTTCATCTAAACGGTCGATATCCGCAACAAGGGCAAGGTCGGTCAGAAAAGCGACGAGGCTTTTATCTTCACTGCCTTCTTCGAAAGACTTTGTAACAGATAGGAATTCGTCGATGTTTTCCAAACGGCTTTGCGCTTCGATTGTTTTCTCTACTTTCAGCATTTCCCTGTAGCCTGATTTCTCAAGGACTTCTTCCACCAGTTCAGTCACAGAAAGATATTCCTGCATCGCTGTATAGTTTCTGATCAGATCCCTGAATTCGGCGCTTGCCTTTGTGATTTTCGGACTGAGCCCGATGTGGTCGATTTCTTGAAGTGCCTGAAACATAGAGATGCCATTTATTTGTGCGAAACGGGAGATTTTATCGAGAGAAGTCGATCCCACTCCGCGCTTTGGTACATTGATGACCCTCTGCAGACTGATATCGTCATCCGGATTGGAAATCAAGCGCAGATACGCAAGGATATCCTTGATTTCTTTGCGGTCGTAGAACTTGATTCCTCCGACGATGGAGTATTCAATGTTTGATTTTAAAAGGACTTCCTCCATTACACGGGATTGTGCATTGGTCCTGTAAAGAATCGCAAAATCAGACAGTTTGCGGTTATCTTTCCTGGAAAGCTCCTGAATTTTACCAGCAACGAATTGAGCTTCTGCCTGCTCGCTGTCTGCACGGTAGTACGTGATTTTCTGTCCATCGGTATTTTCGGTCCAAAGATTTTTCGCTTTGCGGTTAGAGTTGTTTTTAATGACTTCATTTGCCGCCAGCAGAATTTTCTTTGTTGAACGATAGTTCTGCTCGAGCATGATGACATTGGCACGCGGGTAGTCCTTTTCAAAAGAAAGGATATTGGCAATATCCGCGCCCCTCCATCGATAAATGGATTGATCCGAATCCCCGACGACGCAAAGGTTCTGGAACCGTGCTGCAAGCTGCTTGACGAGCATGTATTGAGCCCTGTTCGTATCCTGATACTCATCGACATGGATATACTGGAATTTCCGCTGATAATACTCGAGTACTTCCGGCACCCGCTGGAAGAGCTGGATGGTCATCATGATCAGGTCATCAAAATCCAAGGCTTGGTTCTTCCGCAGCCTCTTTTGATATTCCTCGTATACATCATGGACGATATTCTCATAATAGCTTCCGGCCTGCTTGGAGAATTCCTCTGGTGTGATCAGTTCATTTTTAGCTGAACTGATGCTCCCTAAGATGGTGCGCGGGTCGAACTTCTTCGGATCGATGTTCTTGTCTTTTAGAATGGATTTAATGACTGATAGCTGATCCGTAGAGTCAAGGATCGTAAAATTGCGGTTAAAGCCGATTCTATCTATATCCCTGCGCAGGATTCTCACGCACATGGAGTGGAATGTGGAGATCCACACTTCTTCTGCGGCACCGCCCATCACTTTACCGATCCGCTCCCTCATTTCACGGGCTGCTTTATTCGTAAAGGTAATGGCTAAAATATTGTAGGGATTGACCCCTTTTTCCACCATTAAGTATGCAATACGCTGGGTCAGCACCCGTGTCTTTCCGCTTCCCGCTCCGGCCATGATCAATAACGGACCGTCTGTAGCCTTGACTGCTTCAAGCTGTTGTGGATTCAACCCTTGAAGAATTCTATCTGTTAAAAATTGCATTCATCTTCACCGCCTCGAACATTTGTTCTTATTATACTCTATTTCCAATGATTTTACTTACTCTTTTTCACAGCTTTCACTGTTTTTAATGCTTCTTCTAAATTCTCATAGATGGCATTGCCTACAATGACGACATCTGCCAAACGCCCCATCTCTTCCGCCTGCTCTGATGTTTGGATTCCGCCTCCGTAAAAGAGTGTGGTTTCTTCTAAATATTCCTTAACATGCTTCACAAGCGAGGGATCTCCGTATGCTCCGCTGTATTCCAGATAAAAGATCGGCATATGAAACATCTTTTCTGCCATCATGGCATAGGCAGCGACATCTTCTGCTGAAATTTCCGTGCTTGCCCCGGTTGTCTTCGCTGCTTTACAGTCTTTATTCAGGATGCAGTATCCTTCCACCAGGATTTCATCCCAGTTCATCAATTCCCCGTATTCTTTAACAGCCTCGTGGTGGATGCCGGACACCCATTTTACGTCATTGCTGTTCAAGACCGTTGGGATGAAATACAGATCAAATCCTGGTGTGATCGACTCGATATTTGAAACCTCAAGTATGCAAGGGACCGTATACCTTCTGATCCTTGCCATCAGGTCTAGTACATTCTCTAATGTGACGCCGTCTGTTCCACCGATAATGACAGCATCTGTTCCGGATTCGCAAATCAAATCCAGTGCTTCGTCGGTAATTTCTTTATTGGGATCCAGCTTAAACGCATGTCTCCAATCCCGAACATCGTACATCCTCAAATCCTCCCATTCAACATTCCATTTCACCATTATAGCATTACTCATAGGGAGCAAAAAACAATTTCCCCGTCCCCTTTTTAAACCAAAAGCGCAAGCGGCTTGGTCAGCCCCGACCTGCATAAGACTTATTTAAAGTTATCCATAATTTACATTTATATAAATTCCTATAAAAAAGAAAAAACCGCGGATGGCCGCGGCATTCCATTACTCTTCAGTTTCTTCTTCTTCCTTCAAACGGTCCAATACCATCAAGTAGGCATCGTTGCCGTAGTTCAGACAGCGCTTCACTCTGGAAATCGTCGCCGTGCTTGCGCCTGTCTCCGTTTCGATCTTATGGTAGGTCTTTCCTTCTCTCAGCATCCTTGCCACTTCAAGCCGCTGTGCCAGCGATTGAATTTCGTTCACGGTAGCAAGATCATCAAAAAACAGATAGCATTCTTCGAGAGTTTTAAGAGAAAGAACCGCATTGAACAATTGATCCAGTTCCTTGCCTCTTAGTTTTTCGATTTGCATAATCTATGTCTCCTTTAGTTGAATCTATTCATTTTTAAACGATACCATATTGTCCATTCCCGGTGAGGCAGGGACAAAATTGATCCACGTTTTTCCTTGAACAAATTTTAGTGGTTCACCGTTTTCATATGGGAGTATCCGTCCATCAACGTTTTGCCATTGGACCTTTTTGACCATGCCTTTCTGAAGCAGATAAGCATTCCCTCCCGAAGTTAAGTTAATATCACGGCGGCCCTTATTGTCAACTACCTTATGGTCCGTTTCCACAATAAAAATATTATCCAGCTGAACCGGCTCTTTCGTATCGAGATCGGCCGTCAGCTCTCCATCTGAGTAGCGCATATATTTCTTCTTTGCCTTATCATATTCATACATGACATGAAAGGCATTCCCGTGAGAATAAGTGATCATGACCTCTTTTGCAGGGTCGCCAGTCAGCTTATCTGCTTCCTTCCCGGTCATGAATGGCAGCGGGTCAGGAAGCTGATTCATGTCATAGCCAAGCTTGTCGGCACCCTTTTCAATATTGGCAAATGTAATGTAAGAATTATGCGGAGCTTTCCTGAAGCTTGCCCGCTTGAACAGTGTTCCGTCATACTGAATTCCATTGATATTATCGATATATCCTGACTTGAGCATTTTCAACGCCTCTGGGCTGTAGCCGTGGGCGATATACAGACTGTCATATCCCTTGGCCAGTTCAATGAAGTAATCCCTTGCACTTCTGACAGGACCGACTTTCTCCGGGAGTTCGCTTTGGAAGATGGATAGGAATCTTGTAATATCCCCTTCAGCGAGAAGTTCATAGGTTACATCCGCTTTTTGAAGTCCTGATTGAGGACGTGCAGCAGGGAAATTATTGATCATCACTGCCACAGCACGTTTTCCAGGCTCTTCATTTGTCCCGATCCCCGTCAAAGGAAAATGATACGCATATTCTTCTTTCTCTTCACTCTTTCCATGATCGCTTTGGTTCTCTTTATTTTGATCGACCGTCTGCGTTTTTTTACTTGTTGTAGGCTCTGATTTACTGCTGCAGCCGGAAAGAGAAATGGCAGCGGCAGCCGCCAAATACAACACTTTTTTCCACATTTCTCTTTTTCCCCCTATACCCCTTTTCCTTTCACATTCGACATCAAGTCCGGAAATCCTTTAACCATTTACTATTTTAACGCATTATCGTTGGAAACAATACTGTTTTCTTCATGACATCATACATGCCTTTTTGTGTGATCCGTAAATAGGGAAGATGGGTGGAAGAAAAGAAAAGCAATGAATAAACCGGGTCCCCAAATCGGTAGCCTCTCTCTTTCAACTCCCTTTTCAGCCCTTTTTCTTCTTCTATTAATTCTTCCATTCGTTTGTCTGACATTGTGCCCGCCAGCTTCAGAGGAATCTCCTGTACAATCCCGCCATCTTCTGCCAACACAATGGCTCCTCCGAGTTCTTTCATTCGGTCAAATGCCAGCATCATGTCTTTTTTATTTTTGCCGATTAACAAAATGTCCCCCGTATTGGAGAAGGATGAGGCAAAGCCGCTCACTCGATTGGCAAACCCTTTGACCAATGTGTTGATTCTCCACTTTCCATTTCGGTCCAGCAGCATGAGGAAGCTCTCATCATGATCCATCGGGAGTTTTTCTGTGGATGCATCCAATGTGACTGAATAGGGCTTGGTGATGACATCATTGATCATTTCGATTCCGAACGGCATGGAAAATTGAAGATCTTCCATTTCTAAGTCCCAATCCATTTTCATCGGGGAAAGTCCGTGATCTTCCCATTTGATGTTTACATCATCCCGCATCACTTCGCGGCCATCTTTTTTGATCCATGTCCCTTTGGATAAAATGGAATGCGGAAGCGGATTGAATTCGTCATCCAGAAAATTAATGTTGGCTATCCTGCCTGCTGCGATCATTCCATGCAGATGTTCAAAATGGTAATATTTCGCCACGTTAAAGGATGCCATCTGGTAGGCGTCAACAGGCGGAATCCCGGACTCAATCGCCATCTTGATCGTATTGTCCAAAACACCATCTTCATAAAAGCCCGGAGTGGATCCATCCGTGTTGAACATCATGGATTCATATTGATCGATGCCCATCTCTCTCATTTCTTTTAAAAGAACCGGAAGATCCGGCCTGATGGATGAATGCCTCAAGGAAACCATCATCCCCTGCATCAAACGGGACAACACTTCTTTTCCATTCATGGCTTCGTGGTCGCAGTCTGCACCAAGCAAAGTCATTTTCGCCAATGTTTTCTCAGATGCCCCAGGGAAGTGCCCTTCAATTTTCTTGTTGAGCTTTTTCATTTCCTGGATCCAGTGAAGCATCAAATCGTCTCCAGCAAGAAGCCGCGGCCAAGCAGTGAGTTCACCGCCCTGCACAACGTCATCTCGCTCAATCCATGCTTTCACTTCTCCATTAGAAAAGACGGTTTCTTCATCGAGAAGTTCTGTCTGGGAATCGAACCGGCACCACCAATACATTGTCACCGGCAATTTTTTCAACTCATCCAACAAAGAAAACGCTTTCAATTCTCCTCCCAATAAAACAAGCATGAGATTGTCATTTATAAAGGTCGTCGTTCCTGTTTGGGATGCATACCGGGTAAAACTTTGGGGATTATATAATTGAAATGGATGGACATGAGGTTCAATATAACCGGGCACTAAGGTACTGCCGGCACAATCGACGATTTCGCATTCGTTCGTTGATTCCGGTAAATTCTCCCCGACATAGACAATTCGGTCCTCATACACCCAAATGTTCCCCGTCAGCCATTTCTTGAGTACAGAATGCAGATAGCGTGCATTTTTCAAAAGGAGTGTAGGTGATTTTTCTCCATTCAGCACGGATACATGTTCTCTGATTTGTTTGTTTTTCCATCGATATCGCTGTCCGTTCATTTGATCAATCCTCCCTAAGGAGATGTTTTTTGTCCACTGTTTTTGCTATTGGATATTATCCTAACATATTTTTTTATTTAACGCACTAAAGAGTCGAAATAAAATTTTTAAAAATTCTGTGAAGGAGTGCTTTCAATGAATTTAAAACAAAATATCGGTATTGCCAATGCATTAATCAGAATCACAATCGGGTTGACTGTTGTAGCTTTTTCAACGGCTAAGCTTACCCGCCGTCCTTGGAAAAATTCCTACTTGCTGCTAGCTATGCTTGGAGCCATGAAAGTGGGCGAAGGAATCTTGCGCTACTGCCCTATCACTGCAATGTTTGAAAATGGCAGCATGGGATCATTTATGGGAAAAGGCGAAGGCAAGGATGCCGGCTACCGTTCTCAGGGGCATGACGGCCAGCAGCAAAACCAGAAGCATGAAAGTTCACATGCAGGAGGAGGCGCAGGTTCTTCCATGGGTCCTGGATTGGATGCAGTCATGAAATCGTTCCAAAATGAACTGGGAGAGGACGCTCCAAAAGTTTCCCGCTCAAATCAGCAAGGCGAGTCCCAGGATGAATTCAGTCCTGAAGTAGAAGCGGTCGTCAAATCTTTCGAGAAAAAAGTGGATGAATCTGTTTCTAAAAATGGAAATGGCGGGCAGCCAAACCATTGATATTGAAGGCAAATGGCGGCCCCTGTAATGGATGGCCGCCATACTTTTTTATAAAAATTTATTGTAGAGGAATGATCCTAAATGTTTATGGAATATTTTACTGATATGTCATTTGTATTGATTGCACTGATCGGCGGTATTGTCGCTATTTCGTACGTGTATGTGAAAAGGGCTAGAGGACGGCGCGCTCGATAGCCTTCTTCCCGATATCCGTTCTATAGAAGAAATGTGGAGAGTGGAGTTTCTTCATTTCTCCATATACTTGATGGACGGCTTGATCGATTGTCTGTCCCTTTGAAGCAACGAGGAGAACACGTCCTCCATCCGAAACAAGCTTTCCTTCCCGCTGCTTTGTCCCGGCATGATATACCATACACTCCTTGCTGATTTCGTTTAAATCAGGGAGTTCTTTGTTTTTACTGTAATCCCCCGGATATCCTTGTGAAGCAAAAACAACACCAACTGCTGCCTCATTGCTCCATTGCAGATCAAAATCCGCACCTTTAAGGACTGCCAGGATTACCTCGATTAAATCAGAATCAAGCCTCGGGAGCACAACCTGTGTTTCGGGGTCTCCAAAACGGGCGTTAAACTCAATGACCTTCGGGCCGTCTGCTGTCCGAATCAAGCCTGCATATAAAATTCCGCAAAAGCTTTTCCCTTCCTGCACCATTGCTCTTGCAGCCGGTTTTAGGATTTCCTGCAACGCATTTTCAACGGCGGCTTTTGGGATGTGTGGAACTGGGGAATATGCACCCATTCCGCCGGTATTAGGGCCCTGGTCATCATCGAATGCCCGCTTATGGTCCTGCGCAATGGCCATCGGATAGACTTTTTCCCCGTTCACAAAAGCCATATAAGAGAATTCCTCTCCGTCAAGAAACTCTTCTATCACCACTTTTGCCGATGCATCTCCATACCGTTCATCAATCATCATATCTTTCAATGCTGCCAACGCTTCTTCCATTGTCTGCGCTACAACGACGCCTTTTCCCGCAGCGAGCCCGTCCGCTTTTAAAACGATTGGAGCACCCATTTGCTGTAGAAAGGACTTTGCTTCTTCGTAGTTTTCAAAAGTGCCGTATGCTGCTGTCGGGATTTGATATTTTTTCATCAGGTCTTTAGCGAAGGATTTGCTCCCTTCGATAACAGCTGCCGCTTTTCTTGGCCCGAAAATCGAGAGTCCTTCTGCTTCAAATGCATCCACAATCCCTGCCATCAACGGGTTTTCCGGCCCCACAATCGTCAAGCCGATGTTCTTTTCCTTGGCAAACTGAAGGAGCGAATTCTGATTCATTTCATTGATATCCACCAGTTCCGCTGCTTCACCGATCCCGGAGTTGCCCGGGGCACAGTAAAGCTTCGTCAGGCGGGGGCTTTCACTTAGCTTTTGGCAGATGGCATGCTCCCTGCCGCCTCGTCCAATCACCAACACATTCATCCTGCGTGCACCTCCACTTTTAATGTTTAAAGTGTCTGATTCCGGTCATAATCATGGCTATGCCGTATTCGTTTGCTTTTTTAATGGAATCTTCATCACGGATGGATCCACCCGGCTGAATGATGGCTGTAATCCCTGCTTTTGCCGCTGCTTCCACCGTATCATCCATCGGGAAGAATGCGTCAGACGCCAGCACAGCACCTTTCGCTTTTTCACCAGCTTGTTCAAGGGCGATTTTAGCAGCACCCACACGGTTCATCTGGCCAGCTCCCACTCCTAGCGTCATATCTTTATCAGCTACGACAATTGCGTTGGATTTCACATGCTTCACGACTTTCCATGCAAGCTCCAATGCTTCCATTTCTCCAGCAGTCGGCGTACGATCTGTTGCAACCTTCACATCCGCATCAGCCAGGCTGAAGGAATCAAGGTCTTGAACAAGCAAGCCGCCTTCAACGGAAGTGAGCATTTTTTCGACTCCTCCTTGATGATCGAACGGTACAGTCAACAGACGGATATTTTTCTTCGCTGTCAAAATGTCCAACGCCTCATCAGAGAAAGCAGGAGCAATGACAATTTCAAGGAAGATTTCATGAAGACGAGTTGCTGTCGCTCCATCCACTGCACGATTGAATGCGACAATTCCACCGAAAATGGAGACGGGATCTGCGGCAAAGGCCTTACTGAAGGCATCCTCAACAGTCGCCCCTGTTCCAACTCCGCATGGATTCATATGTTTGACCGCTACAGCAGCAGGTTCATTGAACTCTTTGACAATCTGCAGGGCAGCATCAGCATCGTGAATGTTATTATAGGATAATTCTTTTCCGTGAAGCTGGCGTGCTTTGGCGATGGAAAAGTTTGAGCCCAGGCGCTTTTCATAGAAAGCTGCTTTTTGATGAGGATTTTCTCCGTAGCGCAGGGGCTGCTTCAATTCATACGTAAACGTCACTTGCTCCGGAAGTTCTTCCCCAGCCTGCTCCGTCAAATATTCAGCAATGAAAGAATCATAGGCTGCCGTGTGGCGGAATACCTTTGCAGACAGCTTCTGGCGGGTCTTCAAGGTAGTTTCCCCATTCACATTCAGCTCTGCAAGCACTGCATCATAATCTACGGCATCCACAATCACCGTAACTGTTTCAAAATTTTTCGCAGCAGAGCGCAGCATGGAAGGACCGCCGATATCAATATTTTCAATGGCATCTTCAAATGCTACATTCGGATTGGCGATCGTTTGCTGGAATGGATATAAATTAACGCAGACAAGATCGATCGGCTTGATGTTCTGGCTTTCAATCTGTTCTTTATGCGCCGGATTAGAAAGCTTGGCAAGAAGTCCTCCATGAATGGATGGATGAAGCGTCTTGACTCGGCCATCGAGAATTTCAGGAAAACCTGTGACCTCTTCTACACCCGTAACAGGTATGCCATTTTCTTCGAACACTCTTTTCGTTCCGCCTGTCGAGAGAATTTCATACCCCAATTTCACTAGGCTTTCCGCAAATTCAATGATGCCGCTTTTATCTGAAACACTGATTAATGCTCTCTTCATCTATTTCCACTCCTTCAATATCCATTAATATCTTTTATCACATTACAGTACTACCATGATAAAACATTTTGCCGGATCCTTCAAAAATTTGCTGCAGCGTCTTTGGATATAATTGATGCTCTACTTCGTGAATCTTCGCAGCAATGTCCTTCTCCGTCTCCCCGTCGTTGATTTCAACCGCTTGCTGAGCAATAATCGGACCCGTGTCCATCCCCGCATCAACATAATGGATAGTAGCACCTGTCACTTTGACTCCAGCCTCAACAGCCTGTCCGATGGCATCCTTTCCTGGAAATGCCGGAAGCAAGGATGGATGGATATTGACGATCCGCTTTTCATAAGCAGATAACAGGACGTTCCCAATCAGCCTCATGTACCCTGCCAAAGCGATAAATTCAACTCCACAGCTCTTCAGCTTCTCAAGTATTTCCTGCTCGTATTCTTCTTTGCCTGAATAATCCTTTGCGGAAAATGAAAAGACCGGGACCCCTGCTGCGGCAGCCCTTTCCATGACAAATGCGCCCGGCTTATCGCAGACCAGCAAATCGACCGTTGCCTGCAAAGTTCCCTTTTCAACCGCATCCACGATCGATTGAAAGTTGCTTCCATTGCCAGAAGCGAAGATTGCCAACTTCATGCTGCTGAGCCTCCTGTTTAGTGAGATTCGTTTTTATTTGACCGATAATCTATATAATTTGACTGAAATACCCCTTAAGTTGACCGTAATCTATAAACTACCCCAGATCCCCATCCGGTTTAGCCGAATTATCGAAAATTAACTCCTGTCCCGTCGACCACACGCCCGATTTCATACGCATCTTCGCCTTGATCACTAAGACAATCCAAGATTTCCCCTGCATTCTCTCTTGGAACAGCCATAATAAATCCAATGCCCATGTTAAAAATGTTGAACATTTCTTCCCGATCCAAATTTCCGTCCTGCTCAAGTGCGTTAAATACAGGAAGAATCGGCCATGAATCTAACTTGATTTCTGCACCAAGGCCTTCCGGCAGCATGCGAGGGATGTTTTCGATAAAGCCCCCGCCTGTGATATGCGCCATTCCATGAACCGGGTATTGCTTCAACACAGACAACACCGGCTTCACATAGATTTTGGTCGGCTCAAGCAGTTCTTGCGCCAGGCTCTTTTCAAGACCGGATACTTTTTGATCAAAACTGAAGCTGTTTTGTTCAAAGAAGATCTTCCTGACAAGTGAATAGCCGTTGCTGTGAATTCCGCTTGATGCAAGTCCGATCAGTATGTCGCCGGATTGAATGGCCTCACCTGTGACGATTTGGCTCTTTTCACAAGCCCCGACGGTAAAACCAGCGAGGTCATATTCGTCCTCTGCATACATCCCAGGCATTTCCGCTGTTTCTCCGCCGATCAGCGCACAGCCTGCCTGCTCGCATCCGTCTGCAATGCCTTTAACGACAGCCTCCAATTTTTCGGGTACAGCTTTTCCGCAAGCGATGTAATCCAGGAAGTAAAGCGGTTCTGCTCCTTGTGCCACAATGTCATTCACGCACATAGCCACACAATCGATCCCGATCGTATCATGCTTATCAGCCATGAAAGCGAGCTTCAGCTTCGTGCCCACTCCATCTGTCCCAGAGATGAGCACAGGCTCCTTAAGTCCGAGGGCAGATAGGTCGAACATTCCGCCGAATCCCCCGATGGCCCCCATGACTCCCAGTCTGTTCGTTCTTGCCACATGCTTTTTGATTCTCTCCACTGTCTCGTAGCCAGCATCAATATCTACGCCCGCTTGACGGTATGCATTTGCCATAGTCGGTTCCTCCCTTATCGAACAAGTTCTTTTTCGTGCGGCAATAATGTGTCAGGGTAGATTTCAGTCGGATATTTCCCCGTAAAGCATGCCATGCACTGGCCGCATGTTTCGCCTTCTTCTTTCCGTCCGATGCCTGCGATCGTTCCCTCCACACTAAGGAATGTCAATGAATCAGCCCCGATGATGTCCCTTATCTGTTCGACGCTGTGGGCAGACGCAATCAATTCTTCATGGGTGGACGTATCGATTCCGTAGTAGCAAGGATTCTTGATCGGCGGTGAACTGATGCAGACATGAACTTCCTTCGCACCAGCAGCCTTCAGCATGGATACGATCCGCCTGCTTGTCGTTCCCCTTACGATGGAATCATCGACCATGATGACCCGCTTCCCTTCAACGACGCCCCTTACCGGGGAAAGCTTCATTTTCACGCCTTGCTCCCTCAGCGCTTGAGACGGCTGAATGAACGTTCTTCCTACGTATCGATTCTTGATCAGTCCAAGTTCATACGGAATCCCTGATGCTTCCGCGTATCCGATCGCTGCAGAGATGCTCGAATCCGGAACGCCCGTCACAACATCCGCTTCAATCTGTGTTTCCATCGCAAGCCTCTTCCCGAGATTTTTGCGTGCTGTATGGATGTTGATTCCGTGGATATTGCTGTCCGGACGGGAGAAATAAATGTATTCCATCGTACAGATTGCTTTTTGAGTTGAAAACGTGAATGGCTCCGATTGAATCCCTTCATCACTCAAGGTGATCAGCTCGCCTGGCTGAACATCACGGATGAATTCAGCGCCCACTACGTCAAATGCGCACGTTTCCGATGCCACACAATAAGCATCCCCAATCATGCCGATAGATAGCGGCCTGAGCCCATTCGGATCAAGTGCAATCATCAATTCCGTCTCTGTCATCACTAAAAAGGCATAGGCTCCCTTCAGCATGGAAAGGGCATTCTTGACCCGCTCTTTCATTGAAATATAGCCGCTTCGCTTGATTAAATGCGCGAGGACCTCTGTATCAGAGCTGGTCTGAAAAATGCTTCCCTGTCTTTCGAGCTGGTGTTTCAATGCATTCGCATTGACCAGGTTTCCGTTGTGGGCAAGCGCGAGGCCGCCTTCCTGGGAGTTGAAAAGAAGGGGCTGCACGTTTTCATATCCGCCGCCGCCTGCTGTCGCATAGCGCACATGGCCGATGGCCGCATGCCCATTTAATTCATCGAGTTTATCCTGCTTGAATACTTCCGTGACAAGGCCTTCCCCTTTCAGCCCTTGCAGCGCATGGCCGTCAGAGACGACAATCCCTGTCCCTTCCTGTCCGCGGTGCTGAAGGCTGTGCAAACCGTAATAGGTCAGCTGTGCTGCCTTTTCATGTCCCCAAACGCCGAATATCCCGCACTCTTCGTTTAATCCTTTTAGTTCAGCAAGCATGAGATCGCTCCTCTCCAAGCATTCTCTAATTCTCCTACTTCACAATCCACCAGGGATTCCCCTTGTGCTGATTGGATGACCAATTTTTCTGTATCCGTCACTGCTCCGATTTGAATGGCATCCTGGACGATTTCTTCAAAGCGGGATTTATTCTCCTGTTTCACAGAAACGATGAAACGTGACTGCGTTTCACTGAATAGAGCAGACACAGCCATTCCGGAAAGCTGCACATCGGCGCCCAATCCGCTTGTGCCAAAAAGTGATTCCGAGACGGCCACCGCCACGCCGCCTTCCGCTACATCATGCGCAGACTGGATGACTCCTGAACGGATGGCTTCCAACAATTGATTCTGCCTTGTTTGCTCAACTTTCAAGTCAATCGCCGGTGCTTTTCCATAAATTTTGCCCTTCACCATTTTCTGAAGTTCACTTCCACCGAAATCATCACCGGTTTGGCCAATGACATAAATCGCATCGCCTGCATTTTTGAAATGCTGCGTAGTGATATGGTCTAAATCCTCTACAAGCCCTACCATGCCGACAACCGGCGTCGGGTAGACCGCTGTTCCATTCGTCTCGTTATATAAAGAGACGTTTCCACTGATGACTGGTGTTTGCAGAAGACGGCAGGCATCGCTCATTCCGTCGACTGCTTTTTCAAGCTGCCAGAAAATTTCCGGCTTCTCCGGGTTTCCGAAGTTCAAGCAATCTGTGATCGCCAACGGCTCACCACCGGAGCAGACAATGTTCCTTGCAGCTTCTGCGACAGCAATCTTTCCTCCCATTTCAGGATCCAAATAGAGATATCTTGAGTTGCAGTCTGTCGTCATCGCCAATGCTTTGCGCGTCCCGCGGATCCTTACTACCGCTGCATCCGACCCCGGAGCGACCACGGTACTTGTACGGACCTGGTAGTCATATTGCCCGTAGACCCATTCCTTGCTCGCAATCGTTGGCTGTTTCAATAGGTCCTTCAGTGTTTCCTCGTAATCTTCTACACTTGGAACCTCGTTCTCCATGTTTTGAAAATCACGGTAATATTGCGGCACGATCGATGGCTTATTATATACCGGCGCCTCTTCTGCCAATGCATCTGCAGGAACGTCTGCCACAATCTCTCCCTTGTGAATGAGGCGGAGCATCTTATCTTCCGTCACTTTTCCGATCGCTACTGCTTCTAGATCGTATTTGGCCACGATTTCGCGGATTTCATCTTCACGGCCCTTTTCCACGACGACAAGCATCCGTTCCTGGGATTCTGACAGCATCATTTCATAAGCGGTCATCCCTGTCTCTCGCTGCGGGACTAAATCGAGATTCATTTCAATTCCAGATCCCGCTTTGCTTGCCATTTCAGCGGATGAACTCGTCAACCCGGCTGCACCCATATCCTGAATTCCGACAAGGGCATCACATTTAACAAGTTCCAAGCAGGCTTCCAATAACAGCTTTTCCATAAAAGGATCTCCGACTTGGACAGCCGGGCGCTTCTCTTCGGATTTTTCGCTTAATTCCTCTGATGCGAAAGTTGCTCCATGGATGCCGTCGCGGCCTGTTTTCGCCCCGATGTACATGACTGTATTTCCGATTCCTTTTGCCTGCCCTTTTTGAATGTCTTGATGATCGATGATGCCAACACACATAGCATTCACCAATGGATTTCCCTCGTATGTCGGGTCAAATTGAATCTCCCCTCCGACAGTCGGGATACCGATGCAGTTTCCATATCCGGCAATGCCTGCTACGACTTCTTTAAATAAATACTTAACGCGATCAGAATCCAATTCTCCAAAGCGTAGAGAGTTGAGGAGTGCAACAGGTCTTGCCCCCATCGAGAATACATCCCGTATGATGCCTCCGACACCCGTCGCCGCGCCTTGGTAAGGTTCGATGGCAGATGGATGGTTATGGCTTTCAATTTTGAAAACAACTGCCTGGCTGTCTCCGATGTCAACGATACCCGCTCCTTCTCCGGGACCTTGAAGCACCTTATCCCCTGTGACAGGGAACTTTTTCAGGACCGGCTTAGAGTTTTTATAGCTGCAGTGTTCAGACCACATGACCGAAAATAACCCTGTTTCGGTATAATTCGGCGTCCTTCCCAGGATCTTTTCTACCATTAAAAATTCTTCTTCAGACAATCCCATTTCTTTATAGATTTTCTGTTCCTTTATTTGAATTGGACTTGGCTCAAGCATTAATGACATTTGATTCCCTCCAGTGATGGACTATTGATTTAAATAATTTTAATCCGTCTGAACTCCCAAGCATTGAATCGACTGCTCTTTCAGGGTGGGGCATCATTCCCAATACGTTTCCTTTTTCATTCATGATTCCGGCGATATCAGCGATGCTTCCATTCGGGTTGCTTCCTGCGTAAGTGAAAACAATGCGGTTGTTTTCTTTCAACTCTGCAAGCGTCTGTTCGTCGCAATAGTAGTTTCCTTCCCCGTGTGCAACCGGGATCGTGATTGTTTCCCCAACTTCATAAGCAGAAGTGAACATCGTATGAGGTGCTTCCACTTTCAGCTGAACAGGGCGGCAAATGAACTGAAGGCTTTCGTTTCTACGCATCGCACCTGGAAGGAGCCCTGATTCAAGCAGGATCTGAAACCCATTGCAGACGCCTAAGATCGGCTTTCCTGCCTCTGCCGCTTTCTTGATTTCCTTCATCACATTGGAGAATCGGGCAATGGCGCCGGAGCGAAGATAGTCTCCGTATGAGAAGCCCCCCGGAAGGAGGATCCCGTCAAAGCCTTCGAGGCTGTCTGCGTCATGCCAGACATATTCAACCTCTTCACCCAACTCATCTTTTATCGCATGGTACATGTCGATATCGCAATTCGATCCTGGGAAAACGATCACGGCGAACTTCATTGTGCCACACACTCCTCTATCTCATAGCGGAAGTCCTCGATGACCGTATTGGCCAACAGGCGGCTGCACATTTCCTTCACCTGTGCTTCCACATCTTTTTCCGATTTCTCGATAGTCAGTTCCATGTATTTACCGATGCGGACATCGCTTACTTCTTTATAAGACATGCTGTGAAGCGACTGCTTTACTGCGTTTCCCTGCGGATCTAATACACTCTCTCTTAATGTTACGTAGACTTTTACTTTATACATGGGCTGATTCTCCTCTCAATCGGTTCAAAATAGTTTGGTAGGCATCTGTCAAGTTCCCCAAGTCGCGGCGGAACACATCTTTATCCATCTTTTCATTCGTTTCCAAATCCCAAAGCCTGCACGTATCAGGGGAAATTTCGTCAGCCAGGAGGATTTCTCCATCTTGGTCCTTTCCGAATTCCAATTTAAAATCGATCAGCTTCACACCGCAGGACAAGAATAATTCTTGAAGAAAAACATTAATCTCCAAAGCTGTCTTTTTCAAAAACTCGATTTCTTCTAAACTCGCAGCTTTTAAAATTTGGATGTGGTCTTCGTTGATCAATGGATCTCCAAGCGCGTCATCCTTGTAGTAGAATTCGACGATCGGCTTTTCAAACACAATCCCTTCCGGCAATCCAAGCCTCTTTGAAAGGCTTCCTGCAAGTACGTTCCGGACCACTACTTCCAATGGAATGATCGAAACGCGCTTTACGAGCTGTTCCGTATCGGAAAGCTTCTCAATGAAATGACTGTCGATCCCTTTTTCCTTCAGTTTGGCAAAAATAAAACTGGAAATCTCGTTGTTCAAAACGCTTTTCCCATTGATTTCGGCCTTTTTTTCTCCATTGAAGGCTGTTGCTGAATCCTTATACTGGATCCATACGGTTTCTTCTTGATCGGTTGCATAAATTTTCTTAGCCTTTCCTTCGTAAAGCAGGTCTCGTTTTTCCATAAATAACGCCCTCCATATCAGGAAAATTGGGAATATTGCGAATAAAATTGATGAAAAAAGAGGCAAAGCGGTCCACTTTACCTCCTATGAAATTGGCTATTGCCTTTTTGCTTTCTTACAGTCCGATGCGGTCGAAGATGGTATCGACATGCTTCAAATGATAGTTATAGTCGAAGCAGTCCTCTATTTCAGCAGGCGACAGTTTCGACGTGATCACTTCATCTGCCTCGATCAGCTGGCGGAAAGGAACTTGCTGTTCCCAAGCCTCCATCGCTTTCGGCTGGACGGTATCATACGCTTCTTCGCGGGCCATCCCTTTATCGATCAACGCAAGCAGGACGCGCTGCGAGTAGATCAAACCAAGGGTGCGGTCCATATTGCGCTTCATATTTTCAGGGAATACCGTCAAATTCTTCACGATATTGCCGAAGCGGTTGAGCATATAATTCAGTGCGATTGTTGCGTCAGGCAAGATGATTCTTTCAGCAGATGAATGAGAGATATCCCTTTCATGCCATAGTGGAACATTCTCATAAGCCGTCATCATGTAGCCTCTGATCACGCGGGCAAGCCCAGTCATATTCTCAGACCCGATTGGGTTTCGCTTATGCGGCATAGCAGATGAACCTTTCTGTCCTTTCGCGAAGAACTCTTCCACTTCACGTGTTTCACTTTTTTGCAGTCCGCGGATTTCAACTGCGAATTTTTCAATAGACGTCGCAATCAATGCGAGTGTACTCATGTAATGCGCATGGCGGTCGCGCTGCAGCGTCTGTGTGGAAACCGGCGCAGGCTTAAGTCCAAGCTTTTCACATACATACTGCTCAACAAATGGTTTGATGTTGGCGTATGTCCCGACAGCACCGGAGATTTTCCCGAACTCGATGCCTTCCGCTGCCTGCTTGAAGCGCTCCAGGTTCCGCTTCATCTCTTCGTACCAAAGGGCAAGCTTCAATCCGAATGTCGTCGGCTCTGCATGAACACCGTGCGTCCGGCCCATCATGACCGTATGCTTATGTTCGATGGCTTTGTTTTTTAAAATTTCTACAAATCGCTCTAAGTCATTCAGCAAAATGTTGTTCGCCTGTTTCACAAGGTAGGAAAGTGCTGTATCCACTACATCAGTGGAAGTCAGTCCGTAGTGGACCCATTTGCGCTCTTCCCCAAGCGTTTCAGAAACGGCGCGTGTGAATGCTACGACATCGTGGCGGGTCTCTTCTTCGATTTCCTTGATTCGATCCACGTTAAAAGATGCATTTTCTCTGATCTTTTTCACATCTTCCTTCGGGATATCACCGAGTTCTGCCCAAGCTTCGCAAGCTAAAATTTCTACTTCGAGCCATGCGTTGAATCTATTTTCTTCTGTCCATATCGCACCCATTTCAGGTCTTGTATAACGTTCGATCATAATGCGATTCCTCCGTTCTATTCGGCAGCTTCTGTCCAAACCGGGTTTTGGTTAAGTTGTGCAAGCGACTCCTCCAGGCTTTCCGTCAAAATGGTGACATGCCCCATTTTGCGCAGAGGCTTCGGCTCCCCTTTCCCATAAAGGTGGATGGACCATTCCGGCTGCTTTAAAAATTCTTCATTTACTTTATCGAGATGCTTTCCTAATAGGTTGACCATTACAGATGGTTTCAATAACTTCGGGTTTGAAAGCGGCCAGTTGCACACCGCCCTTATATGCTGTCCGAACTGTGAGATGCTGCACGCTTCGATGGAATAGTGCCCTGAATTGTGCGGCCGTGGCGCCAATTCATTGACGAGCACCTCTCCTTCCTGAGTAACGAACATTTCAATGGCAAGCGTCCCGACAAGTTCAAGATATTCCACAACCTTAGTGGCGGTGGATATTGCCTTCTGCTCAATCAAGCTGTCCACCCTCGCCGGTACGATCGTCTGGTGAAGGATATTTTGTTTGTGGATATTCTCCCCAATTGGGAAAAAGGCTGTTTCCCCACTCGGGTTCCTGACGGCGATCACGGACACTTCCTTCTCAAACGGCACCCAGCTTTCAAGTACACATGGTCCGTGGTCCAAAAGCGCCGATGCCTCATTAATATCATCCACGCCCTTTAAGACATACTGGCCTTTTCCATCATAACCCCCGCGGGAAGTCTTCAACACTGAAGGAAATCCGATTTTCCTGACTGCTTCAAAAAGTTCTTCAGGGGATCGAACAACCGCATAAGGTGCCACTTCTACACCGGACTCAACCAGCGCCGCTTTCTCCAAAATCCTGTCCTGCGTAATCTTGATGAGTTCTGCCCCCTGGGGAACATAAGCATTCTTTGAAAGGTCCTTCAGTGCTTCATAATCTATATTCTCAAATTCATATGTAACCACATCGCAGCATCTGCCGAGCGTCCGAAGCGCGATTTCATCATCGTAGTCCGCTTTTAAATGATGGTCTGCAGATTGGGCAGCCGGGCAGTCATCAGCAGGATCCAATACAGCAATTCGAAATCCGGCTTCTTTAGCAGCAAGGGCCATCATTCTGCCTAATTGCCCTCCCCCGATAATTCCGATGGTCGATCCTGGCATAATAACACGTTTATCCAAGCTGATCACCACTTTCCATTACTTGTCGTCTGGTCTCCTGCCTTCTTTGTTCCAGCCTGTCTGCAATCCCTTCGTCTTCGATGGAAAGGATCTGTCCTGCAAGCAGCCCCGCATTGACAGCCCCTGCTTTTCCAATGGCTGTAGCGGCTACCGGCACTCCCCCGGGCATCTGGACAATCGACAGAAGAGAATCAAGTCCGTTCAATGCTTTTGATTGAACCGGAACCCCGATGACAGGCAGCGTGGTCTTTGCTGCAACCATCCCCGGCAAGTGGGCTGCACCGCCAGCACCTGCAATGATGACTTTCAATCCTCTGCTTCTAGCTTCCTCTGCATATTCAAACATTAAATCTGGCGTCCGATGGGCCGAAACAACTTTTTTCTCAAATGGAATATTGAGTTCTTCCAGTACATCGCATGCATGCTTCATCGTTTCCCAGTCCGAAACACTTCCCATGATGACTCCAACAAGTGGTTTCATATTCAACGCCTCCATTTTTTAACAAATAAAAAACCCCAGATACACTTCTCCACTATGAGAGAAAGAAGAATCTGGGGATAAATAAAGGGTTAAATGACGCATGGGAATACCCTCTTGATTATTATCCAAAAGGTCAACTCTCCCTCATAGTCCAGTCATTTACGGTAACCGGGTAGAAACTTGCAGGCCATATCCCCGCGATTATATGAGGTTCTATTAAGCTATCTATACCCTTATATTAACGAAGGGCTTTCAAGATGTCAACAAAATTCGAACAATAAAACTTCAAACAAACCGAATGTTCGTGTTTAGACCAACAATTTCCCTTCAAACACAATCTTTTGTCCTGCAGGAACATAATTCACCTGGCCATTTTCCTTTACTTCTTTGAACACAGGCTTTTCCATCCGGCGTACTGGCATGTAGCCTTCTTTTTTCATCCGGTCCAAGCAGTCCCCAATCGTTTCCGTTTCCTGAACTTCAAACACTTTTTTCGAATTACTCATGTCTGCAGCTTCCCTCTCTTTACCGCCTTCACCCAGAAGCCGCCATAAATGGTCTTCGGTTCATAGGCAATAATAAATGCTTTCGGGTCCAAATCCTTAATCGTATGATATAACTGCAGCTCATGACGTCTTGGCGTCAAAATCTGCAGAGCCATCCGCTCCCCTTCCAGGCCATTCGCAGCCCAGTTCGTCACGCCATATCCCTTTTCCCTCAATGTCTTCGGCAAATCCTTATCATACTCTTTCGTAATGACATTGACAGTAATATAGCCAAGAGCAAGCTTCTCTTCAATCTTCATTCCAACGATGACCCCGATTCCGTAGCCCACTGCATAGGCAATCAAATTCTGGATCTGATTTAAATTATCGAGGACCAGGCCAAGGCCGACCACATAAATGACCACCTCGATCATACTGACAAAAGCAGCGATATACCGGTATCCCTTAAGCGTCAGAATCATTCTGATCGTAAAAAATGATACATAAACAATATTAATAATTAAAATAATCGCAACCATGACAAAGCTGTTATCAAGCACTCTTCTTCCTCCTTTCAACGCTGAACAAATCATCTTGTATGGAACAAGCTGTCATTTGCCACTCTAATACGAACCATTGTACACCAAAATTCGACATGGTTCACATCCAAATTATTGTCTATTATTGGTTTTTACTATTATGAGGGTTTTCAAACATTGTATTTTGGTTTTGCGGGGTTGGGATTTTGGCATCGATAGCTAACCATAAAGGAATAATCTTCTAATTTGTCGAATAGTAGATAAAACAATTGCGAGGAGCCATGTGATGAATACTATTATCAGCTACTATAACCAATTCGATGAATGGGGGCGTTTGGATCGGGAACCAATCGAATTTCAGGTCAATTGGCATTTTATAAAAAAATACCTTCCCACCTCAGGTGAAGTATTAGACAACGGCGCCGGACCAGGAAAATACTCGATCAAACTAGCGCAAGACGGGTACCAGATGACTCTTTCCGACTTGACCCCAAGCCTGGTAGACAAGGCTAAACAAAAAGCTGAAGAGTTTCAGCTTCTCAACAACTTCTCTGGCTTCCATTCCCTTGATGCCCGTTGGCTCGAGCCTTTAAAATCAGAAACATTTGATGCATCCCTAATGCTTGGCCCGATGTACCATCTTCAAGAAGAATCAGATCGGAAAGCTGCCATCAGCGAGCTCCATCGCGTCACCAAGAAAAATGGACTGGTGTTCGTAGCATTTATGCCGCGGATCAAACATATTTTCAACTCCTTAATGAGGCCGGATGTTTGGCCCCCAAACAACGAAATGGATGTCATCAATCATTTCGCCGAAACGGGTGTCTTTAACCATCAGGATGAAGGAAGATTTACCGGAGCCTACTACTTCAACATAGATGAAATTGAACCGTTTATGGAAGAGAACGGATTCGAAACCTTGGAGCTGATCGGCTCAAATATCGCCTCCATCCTTACTCAGGATGAACTAAATTATTGGAAAGAAAAAGGAGAATACGATAAATTGATACAGCTATTGATAGAGCAGGCTGGGAATCCATACACTTTAGGGGTATCTTCTCATTTGCTTTATATTGGGCGGAAGAAATAATAGAGAAATTAGAATGGAAAATGATTGAGGGGTCTAGGACCGCAGCTTATTGGGCTGCGGTTTTTACATTATTGATTGATTCCTTTTTTTGATTTTGCCGAATACCCCAGGGGATAGCATGGCAAATTTAAGGGTTTTGGGTTTTGGGTTTGGTGGCGTCGACTGAGCGCTCAATCGAGATGTTCATGGGGGCAAAAATGAGGGCTGGCGCATAAGAAAGGGATTTAGGCGCATAAACCTTACTGGCCGGCGCAAAGGAAGGGTGGTTCCGCGCATAAGGGAGCCTGAATGGTTCATAGACAGGCCTTTCTCGCGCATAGAACAATTAGCGCGGGCGAATTCCCGATGATTTCCCCCGTTTTTCACTTCATTTGTTCCCTTTCAGGATGATTTTGCCTCTTTATTATCGATAAAAGGACAATTTGAATCATTTATTAATTCAGATCCGCTATTTCAGGGTTCATTTTTCTTATTCTTTTGATCTTGCCGAATATCCCAGGCGGCAGCCTGGCAAATTGAAAGGTTTTGGTCTTTGAAGCTTTGACTGAGCGCTCAATCGGCTCTTGCGACAACCCATATTGGAGCCGAAATGGCCACTCGCGCATTAGAAGGGGGTTTTGACGCATAGCCCTCTCTGGCCGGCGCATAAGCAAGGTGTTTTCGCGCATAGGCAACGTGATTTGAATCATAAGCAGGTATTTTTGGCGCATAGAGGCTAGCCAGTGGGGAAATTCCCGGTGTTTTCCCCCTATTATTACTCCATTTGTTCAGGTTCAATATAAATTCACCCATCTATTACTCAGTTAAAGACAAATTTGAAGCATTTTAAAGTCCAATTTGGCTCCTTGGAGATGATTTTCTCCTGTTCTCTTGATCTTTTGCCGAATATCCAGGCGATAGCCTGGCAAATTGAATGGTTTTGTTCTTTGATTCCCTGACTGAGCGCTCGCACGGCTAAAAATCTCTACCTTACACGCTTCTTCTTCATATCCCCTCCAGAAAACACAAAAAAAGCAGCCTCTCAGCTGCTTTTTCTTCATTGCCCGGCGACGTCCTACTCTTGCAGGGGGAAACCCCCAACTACCATTGGCGCTGAAGAGCTTAACTTCCGTGTTCGGTATGGGAA
>NZ_QQAY01000025.1 GCF_003350505.1 Falsibacillus pallidus | reverse complement strand
ATATCACAAAAGGGCATACTTTTTTGTTTTTTATTTTAAAGATTTTTAGGGTTCTAAGATTTTAAGGAGCCATCGCAGAGCGATTTCGTTCTTCTTGCGTTTCCTTAAAATAATGAAGCACGAGAACCGTTCCTCTGCTCCACTTCTAAAAAATCCATTCTCAAATTAAACTGAGAATGGATTTAAAGTTTTTCAGTATTATCTTTAATCTTTGAAACTATTTCTTGGAACGTGTATTTATGATTAACTACATCAACTGTGAAGTCCTGTTCTTCTTCAATTCCCATTTTCCATTGATAATGGTTTATTTTTAAGAAAATAATTAACGATGCTAAAGCAGTTCGTTTATTTGCATTATGAAAAGCATGATTCTTTGCAATTGATTCAAAAAGAGCAGCTGCTTTTTGATGGATTGTAGGATACGCATCACTGCCAAATACTGATTGTCTCGGGCGATTTAGAGCTGAGTCAAGTAAATGTGGATCTTTTACACCTGTTTGCTCAGCTGGAGAATATAGACGAATTTGAACAGTATTTATAGCAATCACCTGGTTAGTAGTTAAATAGATGACCTCATCCATCATCTATCCACTAACCCTTTAAATGCTTTATCATGTTCTTTAATTACATCATTTAAAATATCCATGAATTCTGCATCCACGCCTTCTGGAAGTTTTAACTGTTCTTTTTTTCTTAAGACAATTTTCCCATCGATAACTTCAACTTGAACTTCATCTCCTTGAGCTAGACCAACTTGCTTAAGTAAATCAATGGGAAGGGTGATTCCAAAACTATTTCCAATCTTAGTTACTTTTCTCTCGAATTGTTCCATAATATCACTTCCTCGTTATAATTGTTATTACGATTATAACATATCTAGAAATTGTTATGAACCACGTGGAAGGTGCCGGTATTATTTCTTTAATATATAGAACCCTAGAACCACTACTGCTTTACATTCAAAGAAAAAAGCCTGGGACTAATCCCAAGCTTTTCACATCTCATATTAAAAATCAGCATTACCCGGTGTACGTGGGAATGGGATGACGTCGCGGATGTTCTTCATTCCAGTCAGATACATCACAAGACGCTCGAATCCGATTCCGTAGCCTGAATGCTTCGTACCGCCGTATTTTCTAAGCTCAAGGTACCACCAGTAGTCTTCTTCAGACATGCCAAGTTCTGTGATTCTGCTTGCAAGGACGTCTTCTCTTTCCTCACGCTGGCTTCCGCCGATCAATTCTCCGATGCCAGGAACCAATAGGTCAGTCGCTGCAACGGTTTTGCCATCCTCATTCGCTCTCATATAGAACGCTTTGATTTCTTTCGGATAGTCAGTTACATAGACAGGACGCTTGTAGATTTCTTCGCTCAGGTAGCGTTCATGCTCTGTCTGCAAATCTGTACCCCATTCAACAGGATAGTCGAATTCCTTGCCAGAGTTCTTCAATAATTCAACCGCTTCTGTATACGTCACTCGTCCGAAATCGGATTTCAATGCATTTTCCAATCTTTCAAGAAGGGTCTTATCAATGAAGCTGTTAAAGAACGCCATTTCTTCCGGTGCCTCTTCAAGAACGTAGTCAATGACATACTTGACCATTTCTTCGCCAAGGTCCATGATGTCCGGTAATTCGGCAAAAGCAACCTCAGGCTCGATCATCCAGAATTCTGCTGCATGGCGCGCCGTGTTTGAATTTTCCGCACGGAACGTCGGACCAAATGTATAGACGTTGCGGAAAGCAAGTGCATAAGCTTCTGCATTCAACTGGCCGCTTACGGTTAAGTTCGTTTCTTTTCCGAAGAAATCAGCACTTTCATCCACTTTGCCGTCTTCACCTTTTGGTAGCTGGTTCAAGTCCATGGATGTTAAACGGAACATTTCGCCTGCGCCTTCAGTATCGCTTCCAGTAATGATCGGTGTATGCACATAGACGAATCCTTTTTCCTGGAAGAATTTATGGATCGCATAGGATGCTAAAGACCTGACTCGGAACACAGCTGAGAACGTATTGGCTCTCGGACGCAAGTGTGCGATTGTGCGAAGGTACTCAAGGGAATGACGCTTTTTTTGCAGCGGATAAGCTGCGTCAGACAAGCCTTCTACCGTGATTTTTGTCGCTTTGATTTCAAAAGGCTGCTTCATTTCAGGAGTCGGAACGAATTCTCCTTCTACTAATACAGAAGAGCTGATCGGAAGCTTTGTGATTTCCTTAAAGTTTTCAAGGGTATCCTCAAAAACAACTTGGACACTCTTGAAGAATGATCCGTCATTCAACTCCATGAATCCGATGGTTTTGGAATCGCGAAGCGTACGGATCCAGCCTGAAATTTGAACCGTTTGGTCTTGATATTTTTCTTGATTTCTAAACAGATCTTTTACTACGGTCTTTAACATGATGAACCTCCTAAATGTTTTTTTACATAAAAAAAAGCCTTCTATCCCACCAAAAAAGGGACGAAAGACTAACCTTCCGCGGTACCACCCAAATTGCCATAACATGACCAACTTTACATACCCCAGTCCGTAACGTGCTGGCAACGTCTAAGCCTACTCGGGACATCCCTTTCGGTTAAAACTCAAAGGTGTTCTTCATTCATGCCTCATCGCCAGGCTTCCACCGTCCCCAGCTCGCTATCGAATATAGCAAAAATTACTTTCCTTTTCATCGATTTAAACTATGTAGTTTTAAATTGGATTTTTATTTTAATAATTTATCACAAAAGATGATACAGTGTCCAGTTGCCTATGGAGAAATATTGTGACTCAAGTCCCCAGTGCGTTAAAGTATTCCACCACCACTATGGTTGATGGTCAAGATAGTTCTCTTAATGCTTTTCTTACAGCAAAACAGATCGCAGCTCTAGTATTTCTGATACCACTTTAAGCGGTCTATGGGCTGAGTCTATTGGGATGCTATTTTCATTCACCCAAATAGCTTCCATCCCCATCTCCATCGGGCCGACCACATCGTGTGTCCAAGAATCCCCTATAAATACAGCTTGTTCCGGCAGGTTTTGGAAATGATTCAATGCTGCCCAATATAATTCAGGATCCGGTTTCCTATAGCCCAGTTCCTCAGCTTGAAAGACATTATCCTTCGTAAATAGGTGAGATAATTTCAAACTGGAAATCTTCATCATCGGATCGTAAAGAGCATTTGTAACGATTGCCAGTTGATAATGCTTTTGGAGATCATCTAACAGGGCAGTGAGATTTTTATTTTCTTTAATGCAGCTCATCCCTGACTGCAAGAAGCAACCATCCAATTCGTCGATGACCTCCTCTTCTGGAAACATTTCAAAGTAAGATAATGCGTGCTTCCATCTTGCTCTCCTGAATTCATGCGGGGAAAGTTCCCTGTTTTTAAAACGGGTAATCAATGGCTTTGGAACCTGCAACTTTTTTTCGAGAAACAACATTGGATCAATATGCTTAGTTAACGCGTGAGATTGAATCATTTGGATGATCCCTTCTTTAAACCAATCTCCGCTCAAAAGGGTCTCATCCAAATCAAACAATAATAATTTATAATCCTTCAATCTATCTTCCCCCTGTTTAAACCTTTCTTGATTTAAATTACTGGAAAACATTCATCATCAGAAAAGCGAATGCACAAATAATTAATTGATTGTTAAAGAGAATTCAATATAAATCATGGTAAAATATGGTACTATTAATTTATCAAAATCTTCGATTTAAACATCTAATTCGATTAATAGCAGTTGTTGTATATTAAAGGGGGAATATCAATGAAAATTGAAGCGGTTTTTATTGACCGTGATGGAACTATTGGTGGTACTGGACACTTTATTCATCCGAAAGATTTCTCCCCATTTTCGTTCAGTAGAACTGCATTACAAATGTTAAAAGATAATAATATTAAGATTTTTGCTTGTACTAATCAACATAGAATTAGTAGGGGCGAAGCTACTCTCGATGATTTTTACAAGGAATTTCAATCATATGAGTTTGATGATGCCTTTATTTGTCCTCATAGTCCAGATGATGACTGCATATGTCATAAGCCAAAACCAGGAATGCTTTTGGAAGCATCTAAAAAATATAAATTAGATTTAACAAAAACTGTATTTATTGGTGACGTTGGTTCAACTGATATGATGGCAGCTCATTCCGTGGGAGCAACGAAAATTTTGGTGCTTACAGGATGGGGATATGGTTCCCTTAATCAATACAGGAAAGAATGGGCGGAAATTGAACCAGATTATGTTGCTGAAGACCTTTTAGACGCTATCAAATGGATCATAAGCAAAAACAAAGAATAATTTATTCTTGAATTAACGGCGAGGTTTGACAAACCAATAATTTAAAATAGAACTTCTTAATTTCGGAAGTTCTATTTTTATTTCTATTATCATCATCAAACTATAACATAGCCAATTTTAATAATCTACTAAATATTGGGATTTATAAAAATCCCCCCGACAAAAAGAATAGCAGGAAAATAAGTACAATCAATAGAAGTACTTATTTAACAACCTATGTAAGGAGATCTTATTACTTTGAACATTTTAACTCTGATTTTAAGTTATTTAATCGGCTCCATCTCATTTGCTTTAATCGTCGGAAAGGTCTTTTATAAGAAAGATATCCGGAATTTCGGCAGCGGGAATCTTGGTGCAACAAATACATATAGGGTTTTGGGCATAAAGGCAGGAGTGATTGTGGCGATTCTTGATATTTTAAAAGGGACAATTTCTTGCTTCCTCCCCCTTTTGCTTAGTGCTTCCGTGAACCCTGTCATATGCGGGTTGTTAGCCATAGTGGGGCATATCTTCCCTGTTTTTGCTCGTTTTAAAGGCGGTAAAGCTGTTGCAACAGCAGCCGGTGTTTTCTTATTCCTGGCGCCATGGGGTGTTCTGGTTGGATTTGTCGTGTTTGTGCTGACTCTTGTCTTCACAAAGTATGTATCACTCAGCTCCATGCTGGCTTCTCTAGCCTTATTCTGCTACAGCCTTCTATTTGAAGATAAAATGATCATCGGAATTACTTTATTAATATGCGTCGCGATTATCATTCTTCACCGCCAAAATATCAAGAGGATCCTAAATGGGACAGAGAATAGAATTGTGGAGAGGTATTGATTCCCACATAAAAACCGCCGGCCACCAGCCAGCGGTTTTCCTCTATTATATGTGAACCTTAATCCCATACTCCTCAAGCCAGCCATTCACTTGGATGAGATAGTCAAACAGCCCTCTTACACTCGTGTCAGGCATGTCGGATTTTCCGTCGGCGATGTACCTGACCACTTCTGCATCGATCAATGATTGAATCGGTGCTTCCGGGTCGTCCAAAATCCGGCGCATCCATTCCGTTACACCTTTCAGATAGGCATCGTCTTTTGTGCTCGGATAGGCGCTTTTCCTTCTGTAGCGCACGTCCTCAGGCAGATAGTCCGCGAATGCACGGCGGAGAATCCCCTTCTCGATATCATCAATGTTCTTCATGGATGATGGGATGTTCCACAGGTACTCGACCAACCGGTAGTCGCAGAATGGAACGCGGACTTCGAAGCCCGTCATCATGCTCGCACGGTCCTTACGATCCAGCATGAATGGCAGGAAGCGCGTGATGAACATATAGGACATCCTTCTCTGCTTCGCCTCAGTCTCGTCTTCTCCTTCCAATACAGGAAGCTCCTCCAGGGCATCTTGGTATTTCTTTTTCTGATAGGCAGGGATATCAAGCTTTTCCCTGATTTCCTTCTTCAATACCTTCCCGATGCCTCCGATATTGAGCAGCCACGGGAACACATCGGCATCCAGGAATTTCTCCTGATGGAACCATGGATAGCCGGAGAACACTTCATCGGCCGACTCTCCCGATAAAGCGACCGTCGCGTTTTTCTTCATTTCCTTGAACAATAAGTATAGGGAAGTTTCGATTTCCCCCACTCCCGGCAGATCCCGGGCTTTCATTGGGATAAGGAGGTTGTTGACCAACTTCTCTGCTGGAAAAACGACAGACGTGTGGTCGGTTCCAACATACTCGGATACCTTCTTCACCCAAGGTTCATCGAGATCCCTGCGGAGGAAATCCTCTTTGAAATCAGCGTCGTTATTCACGAAATCGATGGAATACGTAGAAAGCGTCTTTCCGTTCTCCTTGTATTCTTTCCCAGCCATCGCAGTCAGTCCGCTTGAATCAAGTCCGCCGGAAAGCATGGAAACAAGCGGCTTATCCGAAATGAGCTGGCGGCTGACCGTATCTTCCAAAAGAGATTGGATCGTCTCGACCGTTTTGTCCACATCATCGGTATGCTCTTTGCTCTCAAGCTTCCAATATTGTTTCGTTTGCTGGTCTTCTTTTGAAAAAATCATATAGTGGCCAGCTCGAACCTCTTCAATATCTTTGAAAATGGCTTTGCCCGGCGTACGCATCGGTCCGAGTCCAAATACCTCTGACAAGCCTTCTTCATCAAGCTCTGGCTTCACATCAGGATGTGCGAACAGCGCCTTTATTTCAGACCCGAAAATGACCTGGTCCCCGCGTTTACAATAGAATAATGGCTTAACACCTAAATGGTCGCGGCCAAGCATCAATCGTTCCTTGTTCTTGTCCCAAATCGCAAATGCGAAGATCCCATTCAGATGGTCGACGCACTGCTCCTGCCATTGCAAATACGCATGAAGAAGCACCTCCGTGTCCGACTCAGTATCAAATTGATGACCCAAAGAAGTGAGTTCTTCCTTCAACTCGCGGTAGTTATAAATTTCACCGTTATATGTAAGTACAACATCGTTTTCGGAATCCTTATAGAGCATTGGCTGCTTCCCGCCATCAGGATCGATGACAATCAGTCGCCGGTGTCCAAGTGCGGCATGGCCGTCGAGCCAAAACCCCTCAGCATCCGGTCCCCTGTGTCTGATCGCATCCGTCATCTGCTTTAACATCCTGTTTTCTTCAGAAAGATCTTTTGTCCAATCAATCCAACCTGCAATTCCACACATACCTTATGCCTTCTTTCCAGAAATATTCATGAATGGCGCCCTCCATGTTCACTTAGAAAACAATGCATCGTTATGACCACATACTAAACCTTCCAAAAAATGAAGGCAAACAATCCCCTTTGAAAAAAGAGAAAAAATGTCAATGGTCCAAAATAATTTCCATTAAAATCCTATATACTCGAGTATTTCGACTCACTAAGGAAGCATGCTTCCTTTCCCTGCTAACTCTGAGTTTCGGTTTTACATATACCAGCAGCAAATAGAAATAATTATGTATATAAAAGAAAAAAGCATTGCGAAATGCAATGCTTAGTATCATAACAATAAAGTCATTAAATTTTTCGAGCTTTATTTTTTCCAAATGCCTCTTTTAGACGTTTATTTGTTTCGTCAAATCTCTTTCCTTTTGCTTCAATGTATTTTTCAGCAGCATTTTCTTTACCGGAGGCAACGTGAATAATTTTTTCATCCTCATTACGAACAACATGTATACTCATTATTTTATCCCTCCAAGTAATTTTATGGCGAAATCACGAAATAAAGATGGCTCTGTCTCAATTATATCACGCATGATATCTTCTTTAAAGCGTTGCACTGTCTCTTCCGACCAAAATGAATCAATTGGATAATGAAAACATATTACATAATGACCTGATTTTATAGCAAGGTATAATTGCCTTTTCTTTTCATTGTAAAACAATTCTGGGTTTTCACTTTCAAATGCTGTGACTACATAGGAAGTAGAATCATCTAAACTGAAGGCAATATTATCATCACTCGCCATACCAGACGAAGCGATTAATTGAAGCTTACCCTCCGTCTCCTTGTATAGTGTGCTCCCAGAACATGATTCATATTCTCCAAGCAGTTTTTCAAACACTGTTCCAGGTTTTGAATAAATGCTGCCTTTTTTCAAGAAACGCTGTAAATATTCTAGAAACATTCGTGGATTACTCAGTTCACCTTCATGAAGATATTCAATAATCCTGGAAGTGAATTCTGCATGTTTTCTATATGTCGGCCCTTCAGAAATTTGTTCATCAATCTCAACTTTTAAGGCAAGATACTTGCTCCCCTTGCGAAATAAGTCGCTAAAATATCTTTTTATAGTTTTTATTGTATCTACCCCAAGTGATATTTGTTCAAGATAATATCCCTTTTTATAAATATCATATAAAAATCCCCACACATAAGAATCAATACTACCTGAATTCTCAGGATGTTTCTTCCACGCTTCCTCAGCGATATTTCTATAGGTGTCAGGGTCCATCCCTTGGTTCTTCTTTTTGTACTCTTCAACCATTTCAGCAATCATAAATCTCAAATCATACCAAAACAAACGGTAAATCTCGTCTTGAACAAACACAATTATATGCTTATTATTTTGATGTGCAGCCTGAAATTCACAATGAGTGACTGTGGCTTTGTAAGAATCAAGGTAATTTCCAGACTTATGAGATACAAATAACAAGAATATATCGCTCTTAACCACATGTTCCAAGCAATTTTCAACTAACTCTTGTGGCGGCCAAGGTCCAAAGTCTTTTTCATACATTTGGGGAAAGTGTTCCATTACTTTTAATTCTGAATGCACTTGCTCTCTTAACTGACTTAAGCCAGTCTCAGCTGCAGAACTAATAAATACTTTTGCTGGTTCAGCCATTAAAACACCTCATTATGATGAATTACATAACATAATTCGACACCGCTCCTTAAATTCCTTTATATTCCAATTACTTATCTGTTTTTATTTTGTTTCCCACACTAGCCGGATTCAGTTTTATGCGAGAGCTAATCATCACAAATTGTTGTATGGTATTTGATATACTAATATCATCCATAATTTTGAAGGGCGGTATGCTTGAATGTTGAATGATGTAGAAGTGATTGTTTTTGATCTCGATGGGACGCTGTATGAGGATATCCACCATTTTGACTACTATGCTTCTCGCCTCGGCGAGAAGCTTGACCCCATTAATAGGAAACGTTTCGAAGAGGATTATCAAACGTTTAAAGAAAATCGGCTGCCGTTGAAAATCGGTACGGTCTATGATGTGAAGAATGATTTGGTTTTGAAGCAAAACGGCGGCAAGGTGCTGGAGGCTTTTGATTGGTTCGGAGAAAAACTTTCGGAAGAGAAAATTGCTGAACTGTATCCGCAGGAAATTGTGTTTGATTTTGATTCAATGCTTAATGTCGGCGATCTTTGGTGGATCCCCGTCTCAATTGCACGGCACTACGGCTTGTCGAGTGAATTGGCTCATCAGTCCTTCCTTCAGACAAGGGAATATATGATGACGAATGATTTTCAAATGGAGGAAATCGAGGGTTTCAAAGACGCGCTTCAATCCCTTAGCCAAAGCAAAAAATTGGTCCTTTTTACAAACTCTCCGCAAAAGGACAGCGAAGTTATTGTTACCAAGCTTGGATTCCTGGACTACTTTGACTACAAAATATTCGAAGGAAGAAAACCGGTGAAAACGGAGGCTGCATTAAGGAAAATCAGCGACCATTATGGGGTGCCTTTTTCAAAAATTCTCTCTGTCGGCGACAATGCCATCAACGAAATCTACCCTGCACGGAAGTTGGGCTGCCAAACCATCTTGATTGACGGGCATGACTACGGCGATCCATCGCAAGCGGACTATGTCGTAAAAAATATAAGCGGCGTTGTGGAGTTGCTTGAGGGGCTTTGCTAAAAAGGGCCTGACCCTCGGTACTGTGAAGCTTTAACGCACCGGGGGTCAGGCCCTCTATTATTTCTCCACCATAGAAAGAAGCATCTTCTGCATATCTTCTTTTGAAACCAGGTCGCCAATCATGACAATGTAATAGCCTTTTTGTCCGTTTGCGGCAGGGACTTTCATCATCATGCGCTGGACATTGGTGTCGCTTGGGTGATTATGGTTGATTGTGTAGCCGTCTACCGTGTAGGTATCATAGTCTTCTGCATACCAGCCGGCGTGCGGCAATTCGCTCTCGAGGGTAAGCGGCAGCTGTTTAATATAAATGCCGAATTCCCCTTTTTGATATTTGATTTTTACCATAGGATCTTGATCTGGATGGCTGTCCGTTGTTTTCCCTTCTTCAGATACGAGTTTGTAGCCTTCGGGGATGTAGGTTGGTTTCACAACCGGGAAGTCTGCAATCTTTTTGGAATCCTCGAATGAAAATTTAGTGGCAGCATATACTTTGTCTTCCAACGGAATAAGCTTTTCTTGGATTTCATCATATTTTTTTTGTTCATCCGCAGATAACAGCTCAGGATTCAACCGGATGGAATCGCCATCCTTGACGCTCATTTTTTTCTCCAGATCGAGCGTTTCATTTTTCAGATTGCTGTATTGTTTAAATTCTTCTGGGGAAAGGGTCTTTTTGGCCATTTGAAAGTGAGCCTCTAATTTCCCCATATCTTCTTTTGTCGCCTCTGGGACCACTTGCTTAAGCTCCTGTTCCGATCCGAATATTTTGGTGATCAGGGATTCCCCGGCGTCGACAATATAGGAGCTGCCGAAAGCCCAGGATGATCCGATAATCATAACGGAGGCTGCTGAGGCCAATAGAACCTTTTTTGCCAGGTTGTTCTGTTTTTTAGGAGGTTCCATCTCCTGTTTTGCTTTTTTCACGCCCCGTATCGCTCTTTCATGAAGTTCTTTCGGGATTTCTATTTTTTCAATTTCACTTTTGATCCGGTTATTCATTAACCTTCGCCCTCCTTGATTTGCGCACGTAGTTTATGGAGTGATCGATAAAGAATGGATTTCACAGTCCCTAATGGAACCTTCAGAATCTCTGAGATTTCTTGAAAGGTGTACTCATGATAAAACTTTAAGAGGACAATATTCTTTTCATTTTCCTGCAGCGTCTCTATCAATTCTTTCAGCGATAGGGAGAGCGGGATGTCCTCTTCGTCTTGCATGAGTGATTCTGTGTACTCACTGTTGAAATAAACGACCTTCTTCTTCTTTCTGACCATATCTGTTGCACAGCTCATCGTAATTTTGATCAACCATGTTTTGAAAAACGCTGGATTTTTAAGAGACTTGATCTTTTTGAAAGATTTATAGGCGGTTTCCTGCACCACATCGAGTGCATCCTCTTGATTTTTCACATACACATAGGCGACGCGGTATATATCGACTTCATATTCTTGAAATAGCTTCAGGAACGCTTGTTCATCCCCATTTTGAGCAGCGGCCACCAACTCAATCATCAACATCACCCACTTTTGCTCTTTTTCATTACACCTATTAGACGGAAAGAAGTTCGATTTGGCTTAAACAAATTTAGATTTGTTGAAAATGGAACAATAAAAGAGCTTCCCCCGGTACGCTGAATCATTTCCGTACCAGGGGCAAGCTCTTTAATGATAATTACTTTATTCTATAAATCCTCGCCTCATGCGGTCTTAAATCAAATTTTCCTAGGCGGCATGGTTCCATAGTGTCTGCATAGTTCCCTAAAATGAACTCGCACTCTTCACTTTGAACGTCTATTGAAGAAGGAGTGCTGCTATGATTCAACAGAATCAGCCATCTGTCATCCTCATGGCTCCTCGTATATGCATAAACCTCCGGGCTGTCTACATACACTTCCTCGTAGTCTCCATACACCATGACGTCATGTTTTTTTCGAAGATTTATGAGCTTTTGATAATAGTAGAAAACAGAATTTTCGTCTTCCAAGGCATCCATAACATTGATTTCCTTATAATTTGGATTCACCTTGATCCACGGGCTTTCGCCTTCAGTAAAACCTGCATGCTTTTCATCATTCCATTGCACAGGCGTACGGGAATTATCTCTGCTTAAAAACTGCAGTTCTTTTAGCACTTCCTCCGGATTTCTTTCTTTGGCAAGTTCTTCTGCATATTTATTTTTCATGGCAATATCATTGTAGTCCTCAATATTATCAAACTTTACACCTGTCATTCCAATTTCTTCTCCCTGAAAAATGTACGGAGTCCCGGGAAGTGTATGGATCATCGTCGCAAGAAGCTTGGCAGACTCGACACGGTATTCTTTGTCATTTCCATATCGCGTGACCTGGCGGGTATGATCATGGTTATTCAGGAATTGGGAGTTCCATCCTCTCCCCTTTAAACCTTCATACCAAGTGCGCTGAATTTCCTTGTAGCGCTTCAAGTCCCATGTTGGCATGTCATCAGCCACCTGGAAGTGGAATAATGTATGCAGCTCATGACGGTCCTCCCCTACATATAGAACGCCGTCTTCAGGTGTCACGAACGGAATTTCACCGACAGTCATGGCATCATAATGCTGAAGCACTTCTCTGTTCATTTCCTGCAAATATTCGTGAATGCCAGGATTGTTGCCTAAATAGGAGATATCGTTTGGGTTTTCCACAGATGGGAAGCCTTCCAATTTTGCCAAGAGATTGATCACGTCCATCCTGAATCCATCAATTCCCTTGTCGAGCCAGAAGCGCATGAGAGCATACACTTCTTTTCTCACTTCTTCATTTTCCCAATTCAAATCAGGCTGTTCGACTGCAAAAGAGTGGAAATAGTATTGATTCGTTTCAGGTTCATATTCCCAAGTCGACGGTGAAAAGTAGGAGCGCCAATTGTTCGGGACACCGCCTTGTACAGGGTCCTTCCAAATATACCAATCTCTTTTTGGATTATCTTTGCTGGACTTGGATTCAAGGAACCATGGATGCTGGTCGGACGTATGGTTCACGACAAGGTCCATGATAATTTTCATTCCGCGCTGATGGATTTTATGAATGAGGCGCTCAACTGTTTCCATGTCGCCTGCTTTCTCCATCACTCCGTAGTAGTCTGAAATGTCATAGCCGTTATCCTTATCCGGGGAAGAATACATCGGATTTAACCAAATGACGTCGACGCCCAGTTTTTTGATGTAGTCCAGCTTCTGAATCAGCCCTTCTAAATCACCGATTCCGTCCCCATTGGAATCAAAGAAGCTGCGCCAATATACTTGATAAACCACCGCTTCTTTCCACCACTTTTTGTTCATAAACTTCCACGCCTTTCTAGATTTATATTGTAGTCCTGTTGATTATGCTGTATTTTTTCACTTTACACCTTGATAAAAAAGGAAACCTACAAAGGTAGGCTTCCTTTACTTCACAGCTCCCTTTGTTACACCATTGATAATCCATTTCTGTGCAAACAGATATACGATAATCATTGGGGCAAGAGCTAAAATATAGGAGGAGAATGCTAAATTGTAATCTGTACTGAATTGTCCTTGGAACACATATTGGACAAGGGGAAGCGTCGCTTGGTCCTTATCGCTCAAGATGATGAGAGGCAGCATGAAATCGTTCCAAGCCCATAACGCAGTCAAGATTGCCACTGTTGCATTGATCGGAGTCAGCAGTGGGAAAATGACCTTCCAGAATGTTTTCCAAGTACCTGCTCCATCCATTGTCGCTGCTTCTTCCAGCTCTTTCGGGATGGATTTGATGTAGCCTACATAAACGAAAATATTAAACGATAATCCATATACCACATATAGGAATATCAAACCGATTTGATTGTCCATTCCCCATGAACTCGTCTGCTTCACGATTGGAAGCATGATGATCGGGAAAGGAATGAACATTGCGCTGACAAGATAGTAATATAGAAATTTAAAAAACTTCTTATGCATGTTCCGAGCAATGGCGTATGCCACCATTGAATTGGTCAATAGCGTCAAAACAACTGTGCAAATTGTAATGATGGCACTATTCTTAAATGCTTGAAAGAAATTCGTCATTTCGATCGCTTTTGAAAAGTTCTCCCAATGAATCTCGGATGGCCAGGAAAGTACCGACTGAGCCATTTGCTGGGGATCCTTTAAAGCGATGGTTATGGTTAAGTAGAGTGGGAACAAAATAAGCAGTGATCCTAAGAATATCAAGATCTGGACCGGCCAATTCGTTTTTCTCAGATTCATTACATTTCAACCTCCCGTCTTTGCAAGATTCGGAGCTGAACTAGAGAAACAACTACGATGACAATGAAATAGACGACAGCATTGGCAGATTGATAGGCGAATTCTCCGCCCTGGAAACCGCCTTTATAGATCAGATAGGAGATGGATTCTGTTGAAGTTCCAGGTCCCCCACCGGTCATCGCGACGATTTGATCAAATACCATCAAGAAGTTTTTCAATGCCAGAACCATATTGATCGTAAAGAACGGGGCAATCAAAGGGAAAGTAATACTCCAAAACTCCCTCCACTTGCCTGCGCCGTCAATGGAAGATGCTTCATAAATATCCGTTGAGATGGTTTGAAGTCCCGCAAGGTAAAGGATCGTGTTAAATGCAATTGCCTGCCAGGCGGCTACAATCACAATTCCAATCCAAGCAAGATCCGGATCTCCGAGAATATTCTTTGACAACGCTTCTAAATGAAGATCTTCCCCTAGTTGAGGGATGATATGGGCGAAAATATAGTTGAAAATAAAGCCGACAATTAAAATACTTAAAATATTCGGGAGAAAATAAACTCCGCGGAAAAAATTCCTGCCTTTTATCTTTGAATTTAATCCGATCGCAATCAGTAGACTGAATACGTTGACGATGATGGTGGAAACAATCGCAAATTTAAACGTAAATAGATAGGCATGGATTGCACGGCTATCCTTAAAGACATTTAAATAGTTCTTTAAACCAACAAAGTCCCAATCTCCATAGCCATTCCAGTTCGTGAAGCTATAAAAAATACCTTGCAGAGCCGGATATGTATGAAAGACGAAGAACAGCAGGACTGCCGGCATCGCCATAAAGTAGAACGCGAGCTTTCGCTTGTTCATCATAGTCCCCCCTCACTTCATTAAACTTTCGGGGTCTGGCATTCAGAACGCGCTGAGCCAGACCCCTTTATTTTCAATCAATTATTTACGGTCGATTACTTTATCCCATTCTTTATCCATCGTTTTCAAGAATTTATCCTTGTCTTTTTTGATAAAGAATTCTTGAAGAATGTTCGCTGCATTCATTCCTGTAGGATAGAAGTGGTCAGGGTAGCTTGTGATTTGTCCACTTTCAAAGCTGGCTTTATATCCTTCAAGCTTCGGATCGTTTTGATAAACATCTTTTAATGCAGAAAATGCAGATTGTTCATCTGTATATTTTTGAGCCTGCTCTTTATCCAATAAGAAGCTGATGAATTTCTTTGCTTCTTTTTCATGCTTTGTATCTTTTGTGAGGCCAAAAAGGACATCAATACCTGAAACCAAATTGTTTTTGCTTGGATCATTTGTAGCAGGGAATGGGAATACACCAAGCTTCACATCAGGATTCGCTTTCACAAGTTCAGGGATCGCCCAGTTTCCTTGAAGATAGAAGACTCCTTTGCCATTTGCAAAAGCCGTATTTCCATCGCCATATGCAACACCCATATTATCCTTGTGTCCGTACTTGCTAAGCGTCAACAATTTATCAGCCACTTCATCATAGCTTTCCTTAAAAGTTGTGTTTCCTGCTGTTTTGTCTTCAGCAAATTGATCCGGAGAAATGGAAGACGCCACTGAATTCAAGGCAACCATTCCAGTCCAAGCATCCTTCAATGTGAAGTAGATTGGAATTTCTCCTGCTTCTTTTGCTTTATCAAGGTCTGCAACAAATTCATCCCATGTTTTAGGCGTTTCTTCTATGCCTAAAGCCGCTAATTTTTCTTTATTGTAGATAACGCCGTTTCCGTTTGTTGCATATGGAACCCCATATACTGCGTCATGGTTTTTATAATCTTTTTTCACCATATCGATATAAGTCGGCTGGATATTTTCGACTGCGTCAGATCCTGAAAGATCTTTAAGTACGCCTGAGTTGGCCAGATCCGTAAACGTTGTATCATCACCCATCGCCACAATATCAGGCATATCATTTTTCGTTAAACGAGTTTTAATGACGGTCCCCGCATCTGGAGGAGAAGAAAGGTCAACAGCAATTTTCGGGTTTTTCTTCTCAAATTCTTTAATGATTTCCTTATATGTCGATGCATTTTCAACCTTGCTGGAAAAGAACTCAATATGTGTCTTTCCATCATCTTTTCCGCCTGAACATCCAGCAAAAAGTGATGCACTAAGTGATAAGGCAACTGCACCAGCGGTAAGCATTTTCCAATTCTTCATCATTTCTTCCCCAACTTCCCTTTTTTATTTGCTGAGTTTTATCAGCACTTAATTTAACTTATATACTCTTGCTTCAAACGGCTTCATCTCGATAGAATCAATAGAAGTTCCTTCACCAATCGCATAGTTGCTTATCAGCAATTCGGATGAGTTATATTCGATGCCGCTCGGCAGAGTAAATAATGTTGAATCTTTAGTAAAATTGCAGATTATCAGCAGTTTTTCTTCACCCAAGGTGCGGGTATACGCATAGATCTGTTCATCGTCTTCAAGCAAAAGATCATAGTTTCCATATACAATCGCTTTATTTTCTTTACGAAGTTTGATCAGCTTTTGATAGTAGTAAAAGATTGACTCTTGATCCCCGAGAGCTTTCTCTACATTGATTTCTTTATAATTCGGATTTACTTCAATCCATGGCGTCCCTTCTGTAAAGCCGCCGTGTTCTTCCGCATTCCATTGCATTGGGGTGCGGGCATTGTCCCTGCCCCTGGCGTAGATGGATGCCATCATTTCCTCTTCGCTCATTCGATTCTCAGAAGTGAGTTCTTTAAATGCGTTCAGCGTTTCTATATCACGGTACTGATCGATGGAGTCAAACTGGACATTGGTCATCCCAATTTCCTCGCCCTGGTAAATATATGGGGTCCCCTGCATCATGTGAAGGCAGGTTGCAAGCATCTTTGCACTTTCCACACGGTATTCCTTGTCATTACCAAACCTTGAAACTACCCTAGGCTGATCGTGATTGTTCCAATAAAGGCTGTTCCACCCATCTTCTTCAAGTCCTTTTTGCCAGCGGGTCATGACCTTTTTCAAATCAGTAAGCTTCCACGACAGGTTGCTCCACTTGCCTTCAGGTCCATCTCCAAGCCCCATGTGTTCAAATTGAAACACCATATGTAATTCATTTCGGTCAGAACCGGTATAAAGCTTGGCTTCTTCAGGGGTCACACCAGGTGCTTCACCGACAGTGATCGTGTCATACTTCGAAAGCACTTCTTTATTCATTTCCTGCAGAAATTCGTGGATCCGCGGGCCATTCATGAAATATGGGCTGCCATCCCCGTATTTTTTTCCTTCAGCAACTTTTCCATCAGGATAGTCTGTATCCTTCGATATGAAGTTGATGACATCCATGCGGAATCCATCAATTCCTTTTTCAAGCCACCAATTCATCATTTTATAAATTTCTTTGCGAAGGCGCGGGTTTTCCCAATTAAGGTCCGGCTGCTTCTTGCTGAATAAATGCAGGTAATATTCATCGGTTCCCTCATCATATTCCCAAACAGACCCCTTGAATGCTGCCTCCCAATTGCTCGGTTCTTTGCCGTCTTTCCCAGGCTTCCATATATACCAGTCGCGCTTTTCATTATCCTTCGAAGACTTTGATTCAATGAACCACTGGTGCTCATCAGAGGAATGATTCACAACAAGGTCCATCATGAGTTTAATGCCGCGCTGATGAGCAGCATCAAGCATTTCATCAAAATCCTCCATTGTACCGAAGTCATCCATGATTTTTTGGTAATCACTGATATCATAGCCGTTATCATCGTTCGGCGATTTAAATACAGGAGAGAGCCAAATCACATCAATTCCTAACTCTTTCAAGTAATCCATTCTTGATGTAATTCCTTTTATATCCCCAATCCCGTCACCATTGCTATCCATGAAGCTCCTTGGGTAAATCTGATAAACAACACTTTCTTTCCACCATGTTTGATTCATGCTGCACCTCCATTACTACGTAAACGTTTACATTAACCGCTAAAAAAAATTAAAGCAGGTTTTTAACTGTTTCTCTTTCCATGATTTTATGGTTCATAATCCGGCTTTCAATTACCGCACCTGAACTCTTCATATCGAACAGCATCGTGGCTGCCATCAATCCCATTTCATACAGAGGCTGGGCCACTGTCGTCAAAGAAGGGATCATCATTTCTGCTAGTTTGGTATCATCATAGCCCATAACTGAAAGATCATCCGGCACCCGAATCCCATGTCGAATGGCATGTGACATGGCACCGACAGCCAGCTCATCACTGCTTGCAAATACAGCGGTAATATCCATATCTCTATCCATGATATCCTTCATTGCCTGAACCCCGTCTTTATGTCCAAACCCATCACAATGAATAATCATGTCATTTGAAGGCTCAATTCCATTTGCTCTTAATGCGGCCATGTAGCCTTCAATCCGCGGCACACCTGCAATCGGATCCGTGGAATTCCCGGCAATCATCGCAATCTTTCTGTGGCCTTTTCCGATTAGATAGTTAACCGCGCTGAAAGATGCATGGCGATCATCCACTTTGACATATGGAATAGGGTATTCGAAAGAGATAGAAGATACGAGCACCTTCGGAATTTTCATTTCTGACAATGCCTTATAGTATTCCTCTTTGATGTATTCACTGACAATAATAATTCCATCTACTCTTTTTTCAGAGAGAACCTGCAAATACTTCAAGGTCCTTTCTCCATCTTCAGCAGTATTGCAGACAATCACACTTGACCCCATTTCATTTGCATACTCTTCAATGCCGCTCAAGACTTCTGATGCAAACATATTAGACACCGCAGGGAAAAGCACTCCAATCGTTTGTGTATCTTTGTTGATAAGCCCTCTCGCAAGCGCATTCGGCTGGTAGCCAAGAGCTTGGATTGAATCTAAAACCTTTTGTTCCGTTTCTGGCGAAAATCCAGGCTTTTTATTTATGATTCTTGAAACTGTAGCAATGGAAACATTCGCATGCTTCGCTACATCCTTAATCGTTGCACTCATACTGTCTAATTCCACCTTTTACGTAAACGTTTACTTAATGTTTACGCTTTCATTTTACATAAAGGGATGCAATAAAGTCAACAAGAATCTAGAAACACCATTGTATCATTTTATATTCACAACTACATTTATTCCATTTTATTAGTAAACGTTTACTTAAAATATGAAATCAATCCCCTGATATCCCCCATTCTGAGTATTTACGCGCGACCCATTCAACTTATTTTCAAGGAATTTTAAGAGAAAAATAGAATAAGAAAATAATATTAGGAAGAAATCATATTAAATAAAGTAGGTGAATTCGATGGACGTTCAATCTATGTTTTCTTTAAAAGGAAAGACAGCCCTTGTCACGGGTGCTGCCTCTGGCATTGGGCAGGCGATTGCTGCAGGGCTTGCGGGTGCCGGGGCGGATGTTGTGATTGTGGGGAATAAAAAAAGCTTGGAGGAAACGCAGACTTTGATAGAGATATCTGGTCAAAAAGCTTTCCCCTATAAAATCGATTTGAATGATAGCGGAAAAATCAGTGCTGGAATCGAAGAGATTTTATCCAGCCATCAGATTGATATTTTAGTAAATAACGCAGGGATTGTTCGGAGTGATGATGCGGTTGACTTAAGCATGACAGCTTGGCAGGAGTCGATCAACGTGAATTTGAACGCAGTATTCCAGGTAACACAGCTCGTCGCTAAACCGATGCTCGAGCGCAAGTCTGGAAAAATCATTTCCACTGCCTCCCTCCTGTCCTTCCAAGGCGGAATGTATATTACGGCATATTCAGCGAGCAAACATGCAGTAACGGGGATGACGAAATCGCTGTCGAACGAGTGGGCAAAACACAATGTCCAAGTGAATTGCATCGCACCGGGATATATTGAAACGAATATGACCAAGCCGATCCGCGATAATGAGAAGCGGGAAAGAGAAATATTTGAGCGCATCCCCGCCGGCCGATGGGGCAAGCCGGATGACATGGTCGGAGCAGCCATCTTTTTATCTTCAAGTGCGTCTGACTATGTCTCGGGGCATACTCTCGTCGTGGATGGCGGATGGCTGGGACGTTAAGTCGGTGTGTTTTTTTCATTTTGATAGATATCCATAAAAATGGCCGGCCCTCTGGTATTTTGCACCGCGGGGCTGGCCAATTTAATTTCAGTCTATTTAACGCCGCTTTCAAGAATAGAGAATTCGCCATTCTTGCAGTCTATTTCTGCAAGTGCCCCATAAGGCAGGATAAATTTAGGCTCGGTGTGGCCAAAGTTCAAATTATAAAGAATCGGCAGATCTTCTAATTCATATTCTTTCATGACCTGTAGGATTTCCTGTTTGTATTCCTCATAGTACTTCTCATCTTTTGGCTTGCCAAAAATGATTCCCTTTGTTTTTTGGAGGATTCCTTGAGCTGCATAGTTTCTCAGCCAATAGCGGATTAAATTGGGAGCAGGATGATCTTCCGATGTCTCAAAGAAAAAGATGCTATTTTCCCAATAATCCTTTTCAGGCCATAGTTCAGTTCCTTTGAGAAATTCCAGTACTTCGATGCAGCCTCCAATCAAGCGTCCTTGCGTGGTAGACGATCCTTGAAGTACTTCATATCCATTGTTCGGATTCATCGTACGGCGTTGATTCTTGTTCTCTTCTATCCATTCTAAACGTTCACTCGTCCATTCTTTCGCCGGTTGAATCTTGCCAATCCTTTCATTCGAAAAGAGAATTCGGTTCACCATTTCAATGGTATAAGGATGCATTTCCACATTTTCCGCAAAATCAGTTAAGATAGCAGGCCCATAAAAGGAGGATATCCCCGCTTTATGACAAAATAAATGAGCAACCGTCACATCTGAAAATCCCATAAAAATTTTCGGATTTTCCCGGATCACATCAAAATCAATATAAGGAAGCAGTCGGATACTGTCATCTCCCCCTATATTGGCAAAAATCCCTTTTATCGTTTTATCCCTAAACGCTGTCATCAAATCTTCCGCCCGGGCTTTAGGATTGTTATACGTATATTCTCCGCCTTTTAAACTATTTGGCATCGGGACAACCGTTAGACCAAAGACTTCTTCCAACCTCGAGACACCTTGCTTATACCTCCATAGAAGCCCGGGATCTCCTGCTCCGCCCCACGAAGGACTTACCGTCGCAACCCGATCGCCCGGCTGTAATTTTTCTGGCTTCAATAATCTATCCATTGCCACTTCAATCATTCCAATCATTGAAACTCTATATTCCACTTAGAAGAACATAGGACTTAAACTACACTTCTACATCGTCATCCCTATTCCCTGCTGGTTCTCCCCATTCTTGCTACGATGGCTCAGTGATCAAATTCTTCCTGCGGTAGACGCTCAACACAATCCCAATCAAAAGGGAATTCAAGACCGTCGCAGTCACACCATAGCTGATAAATGGCAGTGAAATCGAGACGAGGGGCAGGAATCCAAAAATCATTCCCACATTATAGATCATTTGGATGGAAAGCAGTGCACAAACGCCGATGATGAGCTGCTTTCCAAAGATGTCTTTAACTTTCCCAGAAACCATGATCAACCGGATCACGAGCATTGTCAGCTGTACGATAAGGGCACCGGCTAAAATCCAGCCAAAGAAATAGGTGATATTCGCAAAGGCAAAGTCCGTCCACATATTGACCATAAACTTTGGCGTCTCCTCATTTCCAAACCAGCCGCCGCTGTGAAGCAAGTTCTTCAAAACGACGTATTGATAGCCCTCGCTATCGGCATACTTCTCGGGATTCAGATATACCAGCAATCTCATTTTTTGTTCTTCCTTCAGCGTGGTGAAAAATAGAATGACACAGGTCAATAGGACACCTGCAGCGATGCCAATCGTGGTGTAGACCGTTTTTTTACGGATAGAGCTTGTCACAAACAATGTAAGGACAAGCACAGTATAAATGAAGACATCTGAAATGCTTGGAATCTTCATAAATAGAAGCACCGAAAAGAAGTAAACGGCAAAACCGATTAGCAGGTTAGGCTTTTCCTTTGAGAAGAAGTAGGCCCAAAACACGAGGTGCAAAGGGAAAGTAGCTTCTCCTGCAATGGTGAAACTTGCGAAATGCAAGTACCCTTTTCCATTTATCACGACATTCGGGAAAAAGGAAAGAGCAATCAATAAGACTAATGCAACAATAAGAAACAGCCAGCTCCAACTTTTTATTTTCCGGTAGTCAATCAGCATGACCCCAATTGTCGTGATGATCCCTAATAAAATGTAACAGGACTGCTTTAGCAAAAAATTCTCAGCATAGTTATCTTGGATATTGATCAGCGGAAGCAGACTCATTGTGATGACGATAAGGAAAAGGCCGAAGAGCTTCCAATCGAACAGCGGACGGTATAATTTGTTGAAGCGCGTCCCAAGCTCAGAAGGGCTGCCCATCTTTTGCACGGCCATTTTTTCTGCTTGGCTCTGGTCAGTTCCCTTTGACAAAAGTTCCTGCTCCGATTGCTTCAAATGATAATTCAGTTCCTTATACACCACTTGTTTGGCTTCTTTTGACTTGATGAATTGCATGACTTCAGCCAGGAATTTTTCTTTCAACTGACTCATCTATATCACCTCTCTACCATTTCCTTTAAAATACGTGCCCTGCCTTCGCTTTTCTTTTCTAACGCCTTCAGGACTTTCATCCCCTTGTGGTTCAGCTGATAATATTTGACGTCAGGCTCTTCCCAGGTGGTGTTCAGGTAATTTTTCTGTTCGAATTGGTGAAGGGACATATACAGGAATCCTTCATTTTCTTCAAAATTGCCGATGCCTCTTGCCCGGATCAACCTGCTTAATTCGAATCCTGTCCGCTTTTGTACCAGCAGTTGAAAAATCGATAAGCGTATTTCTTCTTCTGACGCTTCCGGCTTCTGCATCCTGATTTGATTCCTGATTTTTTTCTTATGTTCTTCCGTGAAATTCAGCTCGTCGAAAACGGTTCGCTCCATTGCCTTTTTTAATTTCCTTAAACGTTCTTCCATCCTTATCCCTCCAAGCATTCTTTCAATAATTCTTTCGCTCTTTTCAGCCTGGTTTTTATCGTATTTTGATTCACACCTGTTACGTGCGAAATCTCTTTTATCGTCAGTTCCTCAAAATAATATAAATAAATGACTTCCCTATATGTATCCGGCAGCTGTAGCACCGCATTTACTAATTGTTCGTCCTCAAAACTCTGCACGATTTGGTCCTCGATATCCTTTTCGCCGCTAGATGACTGTTTCGCCTGCTCTTCTGAAACGACAATATTTTTATGGTGCCAGCTCCTTAAATAGTCCTTGCAGTGATTGATGGCAATCCGCCATAGCCACGATTTCAGCGAAGACTTCTGTTGATACTGATCCATCCTTTGATAGCATTTCACAAAAATCTCCTGCGTGAGATCCTCAGCAATCTCCTTGCTGCCCACATACGAATACGCCAGCTGCAGCAGTGACTGTCCATAGGCATCCATCAATTGAGCGAGCAGCTTCTCTTTGTCTTGAATCATCCAATCTTCCATAACGCTCTCTTCCACCGTCATCTGCTCCCTTCCATACATTAGACGAGTCCCAAGTGGAGATGGTTTTTTATTATTAGGCAAAAAAAATAGAACCTTCAATTTCATGGAAGTTCTAATTCAACTATTATCTAATTAAACTTACGCTCCCATTAGTTCCATAAGACATTTAATTGCTTAGCACGGTCTTTTAAAAAAACCAACGTTTTTTAAGATAAAAGAGATTTATATATCTCTCCAATTATCCCTTCCAATTGATGAACGCCTAATTCTGCATTCGTCATAATAACAGCACCTTTTTCCAAGTGTGGATGTGCCACCATCATACATTGAAAACCTACTCCCCAACCGAGTGATGTTATTTCTAGTTCTTGTTCGGAGCCATCAAGAAACACACCTAACCCAGTCCAGCTTTTACCTCGTTGCGGGCTTATCATTTCTTTTGCTAAACTTTCCGAAATACCAAGCTTACTTTCTCCTTTTACTGCATTCATTAACTCAAGAACTATTTTCCATCTACTATTTCCCCGTTTTTGTTATGACCGCAAGAAAAGTTATCTCTATCCACTTCCGACATTGTTGTATTTAATTGGCTATTTTTCATTCCTAGTGGTTCAAATATGAACTCATTTACAACTTGATAAAACTGTTTTTTCGTTACATCTTCTATGAGTTGCTGAATAATACAATAGCCTGCATCTGAATAATGGAATTCACTCTCTGGCTCGAATTGGACTTCAATAGGAACTTTACAATAATGGGAATTTCCCTCTAACAATTCAACCATTGAAGGAAAATATATATCTGAATTTAGTTCTAAAAAACTACCTTCCGGGTCCTTGATTCCAGATTGATGACTAAGCAAGTTTCTTAAAGTAACTTTTTTATTTTTTGTATATTCATTTTCAGGCACTTTCCAAGTAACGAGTCTTTCATTTACATTTTCATCTAAATCAAGATGCTCTTCTTCTAGTAACTTTATTGCAATTATTCCAGTTAAGAATTTACTAATGGAACACGCACTAAAAATAGAGTCATCATTTACTTTTCTATCACCATTAACTTCCAGTAAACCATAGTTTTCTGTTGCGCTTATTTGACCTCCTTCGAATAATGCAATACTTAAACCGTTTACATTATAATGTTCCATTCGTTCTTCAATTTTGATATTTTTTAATTTCATTATTCTCCTCCTAGATAACTTTATAATGAAATTTCAACAGGAATGTACGTTCTAATGCATTTATTTTATTCGACAAAACTGCTCCGTTAATACAATAAAGTACAACAAAAATAAGCGTTAGTCCTTCTTGGATCAACGCACCCGTTAACAAAATAAAGATTGATTTTAATATGATTGAAGGAAAAAATCTCTAAAAGTCCGACAACCCAACCATAAATGCAATTACTATGATTAGATATCCACCGATTAAACAACCATATGTGATTAATAATGCTCTTTTAAAAGGTCCTTTTTTACTTAAAATTGCTGAAAGAATTGATAAAACAACTCCCGAAATCAATACATAATCGCCTGACATACTCGGAACATTGGTATTCCCAACTAAATAAAATTCTAGAATTACAAATGTTAATATTAAGATACTAATCGAAACAAATGGTAAATATTTCCTCATTATAATAATCCCCCTATGTTTAATTAACCTGTCCCGTTAGTTGAACAAATCTCCATGTTCTTGCATAAAAATCGATAATCTAAGTGTATCATACGTTTCCATATTTTGTATAAATATCTTAGATTATTAAATCGATTATTGTTACTTCATTCGTGAAGCATAAGACCCGTCCCCCCGCTTCTAAACGTGCTACAATGATGTTGCACACTAGTCTCATTTAAGGAGGAATAAACATGTTCACATCAAAAAACGATTTCTTGCAAGAATGGAACCGAGAAGCAGCTGTTACACAAAAAGTGTTGGATGCACTGACAGATGAGTCTTTGAAGCAGGAGATTGCACCTGATATGTTCAGCATCGGCAGTCTTTCATGGCATATTACAGGAGCGACTTATTACTTCCCGTCTCAAGTTGGCATTACGTTCGAGGTGCCGGATCTTCGTAAAGATGCGCCAAAATCTGCTTCAGAGATCAGTGAGACGTATAAGCTCGTAAGCGATCGCCTGGCAGAAGCCGTTTCTGAGCAAGTTTCTGATGAAAGAATGAATGAAATGATCAACCTATTCGGAATAGATATGCCAGTTCAAGCTGTATTCCGCCTACTCATTCAGCATCAGGCCCATCACCGCGGACAATTGACCGTTCTTATGAGACAGGCTGATTTGAAGGTGCCTGGCGTGTATGGCCCGAGCAAGGAAGAAATGGAAGCAATGAACGCAAAATAAAATTAATGAATGCCAGATGAAAGTGGCCGGTGATCAACGGTACGAGAAACATTACTGTCCCGGTGGTCACAGGCCATTTCATATTTTTTGGGAAGCAGAGGGACGGTCCCTACGCTTCCTCTAAAAGGAAGCACTAGAACCGTCCCCGTGCTTCCCGCAGTTTATTCAACACCTATTTTCAGCAGCACTTTCCCCTCATAATTTCGACTCTCGATTAATTGATGAGCAAGGGATGCATCGCTCAAATCAAAAACCCTTGCTATCGGCAGCGCCACTTTTTCAGAAGAAAAGAGCTCCAGTACTTTTTCAGCAGCAGGTTTCAATCGTTCCGGCTTGTACTTTCTTGTGGTTCCTAAGCTGAATCCCTTCACGTTCCTGCAACTGCTATGAACGTCGCTCGTTTTAAAAGCCCCTGCTTTTCCGCTGCTATTGCCAAATTGGACAAGTGTGCCATAAAGAGCCAAACAATCTAAACTTTTACCCGTCACTTCCCCTGCAACCGAATCAAAAATGACGTCAGCGCCACGTCCATCCGTTTGCGCCAAGACGGTCTCTGTAAACGTGTCATATGTACAGACCACATCCGCACCTAATTTTTTCACATATTCTGCTTTGATCATGTTTCCAACGGTAGCAATCACTTTTTCCACGCCTGCTTCTTTCGCCAGTTGAACCAGCATCGAACCCACACCGCCGGCTGCACTATGGACGACTATCACATCAGACTTTTTCACATCCCCAATCTCGTGGATCAACATATAGGATAATATAGATACCGTCGGGAGAGCTGCAGCCAGTTTAAACGATACGCTTTCTGGAATCTTAAAGACCAATTGTTCATTGGCACTGACGAACTCAGCGTATGATCCACCTGTAGGAAACGCGATGACACGGTCTCCCACCGAAAAGGAAGAATTGGTGCCCACTTCTTCAATCGTTCCTGCAACATCCAATCCCAGGATCATCGGAAATTTGCCGGAATCTTTCGCGCCTTTCCGTTTCTTGATGTCTGCATAATTGACGCTTGTATACGCCGACCGGATCAGAACTTCCCCTTCTTTTACTATTGGCCTGTCCATTTCTGTGGCCATTAGGACATCAGCATCACCAAATTCAGTTTGTATGACAGCCTTCATGACGGCTCCCCCTTTTTGAGATCTATTGTTATTTACTTCCATAATAATGCAATGCCAAGCAATTTGGATAATATGAAATGTGAATGCTAAACGATTCATTTTACTTATCATCAAGTAAGCATAGGGACGGCTCTCTTGCTTCCAGTAAAAAGTAGCACGAGAACCGTCCCCGTGCTTCCTCCATTTATTATGTTCTGCGCATATAAGCTTTGACGGTGATCGGTGCAAAAACAGCTACGATGACTGCTGCCCCGATGAGGGAAATGATGAGATCCCATCCGACGGTTCCGTTATTGGCTAATTCTCTGACTGCCGTGACGAGATGTGAAATCGGGTTGATTTTCACAAACCATTGAAGCCAATTTGGCATGGTTTCTGCTGGTACATAGGCGTTCGATAAAAAGGTGAGTGGGAACAGTACAATCATTGAAATCCCCTGAACGCTTGAAGCCGTTCTGGCAATGACGCCGAAGAAAGCAAAAATCCAACTGATTGCCCAAGAACAGACGATGACAAGAAGACCGGCAATGGCGACATGCTCCAAGCCCCCATCCGGACGATAGCCCATGATATAGCCCATTGCAAATGTGAGCACAGTGGCAATAGTGTAGCGGATCGTATCAGCCAGCAAGGCTCCGGCAAGTGGTGCAATCCGGGCAATCGGCAAGGACTTGAACCGGTCAAACACCCCTTTATCCATGTCCTCCCGCAGTTGGACGCCTGTCACAATGGAAGTCGTGATTACTGTCTGGACAAGAATTCCTGGGATGATGATCGGTAAATAATTATGCACATTCCCTGAAATCGCCCCGCCAAATATATAGGTAAACATCAATGTGAAAATTATCGGCTGAAGCGTAACATCGAATAGCTGCTCCGGTGTCCGTTTGATTTTTAAAAGTCCGCGATAAGCCATGATCAGCGAGTTGCTGATGGATTGTTTTAAGCTGGATTTATTGCGCAGCTTCCGATTTGCTGCAGGCTGGATGGCTGGGTTGCTCATACTCTTGCCTCCTCTTTCATCGATTGCATGGATGAGTCATTGTTTTCATTAATTCCTTCCCCTGTGATGGTCAAAAAGACTTCATCAAGCGTCGGCTTCTGCACACTCAGTTCTGAAAGCGGAATACCCTTTTCTCGTAGCGCGATTAAAAGATCCGTTATTCTGTCCGCATCTGCCATTGGTGCTGTGATTTTTCCCGCTTCAGTAATAACAGAGGACTTCACGTTGAGTACACGTTCCACTGTTTGCCGGGCAATGTGGATATCCTGTGGATGCTGGATATTCAAGTGCAGGGATGATGATCCGATTGAAGTCTTCAATTCATCCACTGTCCCCTCGGCAACCACTTTGCCGCGATCAATTACCGCAATCCGGTCTGCGAGTTCATCTGCCTCTTGTAAATATTGCGTGGTTAGGAGGACCGTCGAACCAGACTTCACTAGGCGCCGAATCGTATCCCACATCTGATTTCGCGTACGCGGATCTAGTCCCGTCGTCGGTTCATCCAAAAATATAAGCGGCGGCTGCGCGATGAGACTTGCTGCAAGATCTAGCCTTCTCCTCATCCCTCCAGAGAAATTCTTCAACGGACGCTTAGCCGCATCAGTTAAACTAAATTCCTCAAGCAAATCTTCCGCACGCCGCTTTGCTTCTGTACGGCTAAGCCCAAGCAGTCGTGAAAAAATGACCAAGTTTTCCGTGGCACTTAATGATTCATCCACAGATGCATACTGTCCGGTCACACCAATCAACTGGCGGACGATCTGCGCTTCTTTTACAACATCATGTCCGAAGATGCGGGCGGATCCCCCATCAGCACGGAGCAGCGTCGCCAGCATCCGAATGGTCGTTGTCTTCCCTGCTCCATTCGGGCCGAGCACACCATAAATCGAACCAGCTGGCACATTAAGACTCACCCCATCTACTGCACGATTGTCGCCAAAAATTTTAACAAGTCCATCCGCTTCAACTGCAAGCTCATTGCTGCTAGAAGCGACCGTTCCATTGTATATATGCTCCATGTTCATTCCTCCTAAAATCCTATCTGCACAAGTATCATAGCGAAAGTATATGAACTGAATATGAACATCATGAGAAGTCACATCCACATCAAAAGTGACAGGCACCACCCGATTTTTGTCGAATAGGCATAACGCTTCCACACACTTAGGATATCTCGGATGCAATCTGCTCATAATAAAAACCTAAGTCACCCTTGAAAGGAGAATACTTATGAAACAAAATCAACAGCGATCCAATCCAGCTATGAAACCAGAATTTGCAGGAACGAACGCACAAGAAGTGAAAAAGCAGATCCAGAAAGATGTGAATGCCGGCCAAGGCGCCATGACTTCACGAGAAGCTGGAGGAATGCGCGATTAGGAAAAAGTAAATCGGGGCGTGACAGTCACCATAGCCATCAACTTAAGGCAAATTAGTCGACGAAAGTAAATTTTCTCCTTACTCTAAAGTTCTGCCATGCAGAATTTTAGAGTAAGGAGTATTTATTTATGAAGAATTTACATCGAGAATTAGCTGCTTTTTCGGAGGCTATTAAAGAAGTCATATCTTCTTCTGCGGTTGAAGAACTGGCGAAGG